>JACPTJ010000259.1 GCA_016192835.1 Betaproteobacteria bacterium | reverse complement strand
CCCGCCTGAACTCTTCGAGCGGCACCGTGCCGGTGAACATCACGATATCCGGCGGCGGGTACTTGTCCGGCCTGAAATGATTGTTGAAGAAATGCACGGTAAACAGGAACACGGCGGCCAGGCTCGCCTCTTCCCCGTGTATGAGCGTGGCCACGTTGAATACCCACCCGGGCGCCATGGACGCCGTCACGTTCGGGAACCACAGCAGGAAACCACTCCCGCCGATGATCGCCATGCCCCAGAACACCGCCCAGTAATCGAATTTCTCCCAGTACGTCCAGCGATCGAAGACCGGCCGCGGCCCCTGGCCGAAGAACCACCGGAACATGCCGATCATGTCCGTGAGATCCTGCCAGCGCGGCACCAGCGAGGTCGGCCCAAACCAGTCGAACGCCTCCCACGTCCGCGCGATGCGTCCCGCGAAATAAGCGAGCTGCGCGAAAAATATTCCCAGCATGATGACCGCGCTGGTCCGGTGCACGATGGCCGTCACCTTGGGACTGCCGAATGCGTGCATGATGGATTTCGCCCAGGCATTGTCGGCGAACAATACCGCCGTCCCGGTCAGGACCAGCATCATCACGCTGATCGCGAAAAAGAGATGGGCGATCCGCCAGATCGGACGGAACCGCTGGTAATGCCTGCCCTGCTGCCCTTGCAGCAATACGTCCGTGACCACGTGCGGCGCGCTCTTGCCTTCGCGGCGGTCTTTGTATTCCCGGTAAAACCACAGCGCTGAATGCAGCCAGAAAAACGCAAACACCCCGAACAGGAGCGCGATCATGAATTTCGACGCGGTCCAGAGATAGGGGTAACGGCCGAAATCGTGCGTATTGCCATGCGGTTGGAACGAGACAAATCCCGCGGTCGCCTGCGTATGGCATTTCTGGCAGGTTTTCAGGCGATTGTCGGGATGCACCTTGGAGCCGGGATCCGCCGCCCGCTGGATCGTGTGGCTGCCGTGGCAGTCGAAACATTTCGCCGTGTAGGCGTAGCCCAGCGTGTTGACCTGGCCGTGATACGTTCCGGTGTAAGACCTCAGGCTTTGAGCGTGGCAGTTGCCGCAGTTTCTGGTGATGACCAGCCTGCTTGCGTCCATCGCCGGACGCTCAATGTCGTGATCGGTATGGCAGTCCGAGCACACCGCCGCATACGGATTTGACTTCCACAAAACCTCGTCGCCGTGCACAGAGGTCGTGTACGCCTCGAGTTCCTTCTTGTGACACTTGCCGCAAATGGCTGGAATATGCAGACGCCACTTGGTACGCTCTTCACTGCCTCTTGGATACACATAGTGCGCGTCGTGGCAGTTGTAACAGGTCGCATTGGTGCTTGACTGGTCCTCGCGGCTGGGGCGAGCATGAATCGAATGCATATACTTCTCGATTTGCGAGACCACCACCCCCAATTTCGCGAACTGTTGGGTCTTCTCCTCTTTCTGGGCGGCTTCCCACAAATTCTGGTGGCACTGCACGCAGCTGACTTTCAGGCGTTCGACTTTCTGGTGCGGCACCTGGGTGATTTCCTTGTGGCATTCGACGCAAAGCCGCTTGCCATGCACGCTTTTTTCAAACCGCTCTTTCGCCACGTCCAACGCATCGAGAATCCTGCGTTGCCGTGGCAGCTCAGGCATATTTCGTTGCTGGGCTTTTCGGCGGCAGGCGTGGCGGCGGGCGCGGTGCCGGCCGCATTGCCGGCTTCCGCGGCTTGAGCTTCGGACTTCCAGAAAACCGGTGCTCCCGCCAAGCAAATAACGCCCGCCATTATCCACGCGGCAAGTTTTGGAATCGGCATGGTCTTGGATTTCCTATTCAATTCCACAGCGGAGCGCTGGCACTCTTGCTGAAACAACTCCAGAAAAGCGTTTTGATTTCTCGGGTTCCGCAGTGCAGCAATTTACCTCCCGCTACTGTAAGCTGGCGTTACCATATGGGTTTTGACATGGATCAAGCTTGAACGCGCTGGGGGAAGCCCCCGCCGCGAACCGCGTGAGCCTGCAGGGATGGCGCGACCGATCGCGCGGTCGCATTGAACCGTCACGCGCCCAGCAGAAACGCCGCAACCTGATCGGCTGCGCGGTCGGCGGACTTGATGCAGTCCCCGATCGAAATTCCGCCGCGGTAATTGGCGCAAAAAAACAACCCCGGAAACTTGCGCTCGGCTGCTGCGACCTGCCCCATGCGCTCGGCGTGACCCAGCGTGTACTGGGGTATCGCACGCGGCCACCGCTTGACGTGCACGAATTCGGGGTTTGCGGTGATACCAAGCAGTGCCGCCAATTCAGACTGCACCAAGTCGGCGATCGCCTGCTCGTCGCGCTGCGCAAGCTCGGGCTGGCGCGTGCCGCCGACGAAACTCGTGAGCAGAACCAGCCCGTCCGGCGCCCGGTTTTCGAACAGCGTGCTCGAGAATATCGTTCCCAGTATTTGCCTGCGCTCGCATTCCGGAATCAGCATTCCGAACCCGTCGAGCGGATGCGCGATCGCGCTGCGCCGATAAATGCTGAAGGCAACCGCGACCGGCGGATATGAGACCGCCGCCAGCGCCGCGGCGGCAGTGGCGGCAAACGGCGCGACGAGCCTGGCCGCCGCGTATGCGGGCGTGGCGAGCAGCGCCGCGCGGGCACGGAATTCACGCGGCCCGTTTGCACTGCTCGCGGTGACCACGTAGCTGCCGTCGCGTGGCACCACGCTTACCGCCTCGGTCCCGAGTTCGACACGCGCAAGCCGCTGCGCAATGGCGTCAGTCAACGTCTGCATTCCCTCCCGGAACGCAAACATCGGTGCAGACTGCTTCGACTTTTCAGGGTTGCGGGCGCGTTTGCGCGCACCGGCCAGCTGGCCCCAGATCAGGCTGCCGTACCGCTGCTCGAGTTCGTGCAGCCGCGGGAAAGCTGCGCTGACACTCAACGTCGCCGGATTTCCCGCGTATACCCCGCCTACAAACGGGTTGATCGCATAGTCGAGAAGCTCGGTGCCGAGGCGCCGCCGCACGAAATCGGCAACTGTTTCCTCGGCAGCCTGCGCGCCGCGGCCGATGAAAGGTTCGCAGAACAAGCGCAACTTGGCACGGGTCGAGAACAACCGCGTCGCGAAAAACGCGGCCGGCGACAGCGGCAGCGCGATCAGCTTGCCGTGGCGCAGAATATACCGGTTACGCGCCGCCGCGTTCGTATCGACTCGCTCGCCGGCGATTCCAAGTGCAGTGAGCAGCGGGCCGATCAGCGGCGTGGTTTCCAGCGCGCTGTTGGGTCCGGATTCAAGCAGGCAGCCGTGTTCGCGCGAACTGCCGATGGCGCCGCCCGCACGCGGCGCCGCCTCCAGCAACACCACGCGCGCCCCGCGCTGCTGCAATCCCCACGCGCTGGCGAGTCCGGAAATGCCGCCGCCCACGACAATCACATCGGCATCGACGTCTGGTGTCAACTGCAATGCCTCCCCGTCTCCATATCACCCCCGATCAATGGTCGGTGCCGTTGAGATCGTCATAATAATCGTTGAGCACGTTGATGCCGGCGTGGGCAGTGGCGCTTGCACCGTACAAGAAAGCCCCTACGACCTCAACGGCGATCGCGGCGAAGGTTGATCCTGGTCAAACACCTCATGCACCGGCATCGCAGGCGTAAAGCGGTGCGAAAAACAAAAGCCCGGAGTCACCCGGGCTTTTGCGCGGCTCGACTGCTGTGCTGCCGGTTATTTCTTGGCGGGCGCAGCCGCCGTGGGTGCGGGCGCGGGTGCGGCCGGCGCGGCAATCGGCGTCGGCTTGACGGTAACGCCCTTGGCTTTCTGCGCCTTGATGTAGCCATCGGCGACTCGGTCCATCGCCTTGGCGAGCTGCTCGGCCGCCATCTTGGCCGCCGCGGCCGCCTTGGCCTTGGCTTCCTCCGCCTTGGCCTTCTGCTCATCGGTCATCGGTGGTGGCGACGGCAGCTTCGCGAAGACCGCCCCGGTGGTGCACAGGCAAAGCGCCGCGATCAACAGTGCTTTCTTGGATTCCATCGTTTCCCCCGTCGGTTCCTGGCCTAAGCCTTCGTCGCCTGCGCCACTTGCGTCTTGATCTCGGCCGGCACATCGTCGGCGAAGCGCTGGCGCGCCTTGCCGGCTTTTACTTCCTCATACCAGGTCTGGTGATGCTCTTTGGCCCACGTTTCGTCCACGTATCCGGTGCGCATCGCTTCATACGCTCCATTGGCGCCCAGCGTGCCGATGTAAATGTGGCTAACCGCAAGCGCGATGAACAGAACCGCCGATATCGCATGCACCACGTTGACGAGTTGCATGACGGACCGCCCCTGGTCGAAATTCGGGAAATCAAGCACGAGTCCCGTCACCCCGCTCACGAGTCCCAGCAGGGTCACGCCGAACCAGAACCAGACTTTCTCGCCGGCGTTGAACCGCCCCGAAGGCACATGCTCGCCGCTCAACAGCCCGCCTGCTTTTTTCAACCAGATGAAATCCGCGGCGCGCCACAAGTTGTCCTTCACATACGTGGTAAACATCACCAGCGTGCAAAAAATGAATAGCGGCCCGATGAAATTGTGCAGGTTCTTGCCGATGATCGCGAGCCACGAAAACAAGGTGTAACCGAACATCGGCAACAGCACATACTTACCGAACATGAGGATGAGGCCGCTTACCGCCAGAATAACGAAGCTGATCGCCGCAGACCAGTGCACCAACCGCTCCCAATCGCTGAAACGCTCAATGAGCCTGCCGGTGGGATTTTCGTGCACGCGCAGCGGACCCTTCCATCGGTAATAGCCAAAAATCAGCAGCAGCATTGCAATCAACAGCAATCCGCCATACAGGGGCAGCGGGCCATTATGGATCTCGCGCCAGGTCTGCCCTTCCGTCTGCACCAGGACGTTGGTCTCGATGCCGCGCACCTGGGTGGTCTGATAGGGATTCTCACCCCCGCGCACGTCGCGCCAGAACGGCGCGTTGTTGAGCGGCTGGGTGGCCTGCCGCTCCGCCTGTTTGGCGCTGCCTTCCGCCGCCCATGCGGCTGGTGCGAACAGCGCGATGCACAGCACGAACAACAGACTCACTAGCGTTCGCGTGTCGCGATGGCCGGGCATGCGTTCCTCCTTTGTTTTAGGTCAGTTGGCCGTGGGCGTTGAACGCGCGTATTCGTTCTGGCCGAGGTTGCGCGCCTTGATGGCCTTTTCCCAGGCTACCTTATCGCCCTTGAACTGCTCGTTGTCCCACGGCTGATTATCGGGCTTGCCTTGATACTCACCCTGTTTGTAGACGATCACCGTGGACTTTTCCCCGCAGCCCGCCGCAAGAAACGGCAGGGCCACAGCAACTGCAACGACTAGCGCCGTTCTCATGACTTGGCTCCCGGTTGGGCGGCGGGCTGCTTCTCGGGCCGGCCGTAAGCGGTGCCCCAGCCCCAGACTTCGGAGCCCTTGCCGCGCTTGAGGACGCGGTCGCGGTAGATATCGGCGATCACGTCGGCATCGCCGCCGAGCAGCGCCTTGGTCGCGCACATCTCGGCGCAGGCCGGCAGCTTGCCTTCAGCCAGGCGGTTGCGACCGTATTTCTTGAACTCGGCCGGGGAAAAATCGGGCTCGGGGCCGCCGGCGCAGAACGTGCACTTGTCCATCTTGCCGCGCAGACCGAACGCGCCATCCTGCGGGAACTGTGGCGCGCCGAACGGACAGGCGTAAAAGCAGTAGCCGCAGCCGATGCATATGTCCTTGTCATGCAGCACCACGCCTTCCGAGGTCTTGTAAAAGCAGTCCACCGGACAGACCGCCATGCACGGCGCGTCCGAGCAGTGCATACAAGCCACCGAGATCGACTTCTCACCCGGCACGCCGTCGTTGAGCGTTACCACGCGGCGACGGTTGACGCCCCACGGCACTTCGTTTTCGTTCTTACAGGCCGTTACGCACCCGTTGCACTCGATGCAACGCTCGGCATCAGCTAGAAATTTCATTCTTGCCATGGTTTAACTCCTCGCTTTCCGTTATGCCTTCATGACCTGACACAGCGTGGTCTTGGTCTCCTGCATCATGGTCACGATGTCGTAACCGTAGGTCGTCGCGGTGTTGATCGCCTCGCCACGCACCCAGGGAGCCGCGCCCTCGGGGTACTTGTCGAGCAGGTCCTTGCCCATCCACCAGCCGGAGAAGTGGAACGGGCTGAACACCGTTCCCGACGCCACCCGCTCAGTGACCAGGGTCTTGATCTTGATACGCGCCTTGGTCGGCGTTTCGAGCCACACGTACTCGTTGTCCCTGACACCGCGGTCGTTGGCGTCTTTCGGGTTGATCTCGACGAACATCTCCTGTTGCAGCTCGGCGAGCCATTTGTTGGACCGCGTATAGTCGCCGCCGCCTTGGTACTCGGTCAAGCGGCCGCTGGTCAGGATCAGCGGGTACTGCTTGACCGCGTCCTTGTTCGCCTGCTGCACGGTCTTGAACAGCACCGGCAGGCGCCACCTGACCTTCTGGTCGTCGTACGTGGGGTACTTCTCGATCAGATCCGGCCGCGGGCTGAACAGCGGCTCGCGGTGCACCGGGATCGAATCCGGGAAGTTCCAGACGTTGGCGCGCGCTTTGGCGTTGCCGAACGGATGGCAGCCGTGGCCCTTCATGAACACGCGGATCATCCCGCCCGACGGATCAGTCTTCCAGTTCTTGCCTTCGGCCGCCTTCTTCTCGTCTTCGGTCAACTCGTCCCACCAGCCGAGCTTCTTCAGCAGCACATGGTCGAGCTCCGGATAGCCGGTCGTGAGCTCCGCACCCTTGGAGTACGAACCGTCCTCGGCGAGCAGGTTCACGCCGTCGCGCTCGACACCGAAGTTCGCACGGAAGTTGCCGCCGCCGTCCATGATGTGCTTCGACGTGTCGTACAGGTTCGGCGTCCCGGGATGTTTGAGAGCCGGGTTGCCGTAACACGGCCACGGCAGACCGAAGTAGTCGCCGTCGAGGACGTAGCCGGTCCTGGCGTCCTTGCCGCCCTTGGCGCGCAGGGTCTTGACGTCGAACACATGCATGTTGCGCATGTGCGCCTGCAGCCGCTCGGGCGATTGACCCGTGTAGCCGATGGTCCACACGCCGCGGTTGACCTCGCGCAGCACGTCCTCCGAGTCGGGCTCGGGCATGCCGCCCTTGCCCTTCGTGAGCTTGATCTTCGCCGTGAACTCCTTGGCGTAGCCGAACTTCTCGGCGAGTTGGTACATGATCATGTGGTCGGTGCGCGACTCGAATATCGGGTCTATCACCTTCTCGCGCCACTGGATCGAGCGATTGGAGGCCGTGGCCGAACCCGCGCTCTCGTAATTCGTCGCCGCCGGGAGCAGGTAGACGCCGTCCTGGCGCACCATCGCCGCCATCGCCGCAACGGCAGTCGGAACCGGATCGATCACGACCAGCAGATCGAGCTTCTTCATCGCCTCGATCATCTCCTTGCCGCGCGTTTGCGAGTTGGGCGAATGGCCCCAGAAGATCACTGCACGCAGGTTCGAATCCTGGTCGATCAGCTCGTTCTTCTCGAGCACGCCGTCAATCCAACGCGACACGGTGATGCCGGGCTTCTCCATCATCGCCTGCGAGGCGAACTGCTTCTTGATCCACTCGTAATCGACGCCCCACACGCCCGCCCAATACTTCCACGAGCCCGTCGCGAGGCCGTAGTAGCCGGGCAGCGAATCGGGGTTCGGACCGATGTCGGTTGCGCCCTGCACGTTGTCATGGCCGCGGTAGATGTTGGTCCCGCCGCCGGAAACGCCGACGTTGCCGAGCGCGAGTTGCAGAATACAGGAGGCGCGCACGATCGCGGTGCCGGTGGTGTGCTGGGTCTGCCCCATCGCCCACACGATAGTGCTCGGACGGTTCTTCGCCATCTTCTCGGCGACGTCGCGCACCTCGGCTTCCTTCATGCCGGTGACTTCCTCGACCTTATCCGGGGTCCATTTCGCGACTTCCTCGCGCACCTTGTCCATGCCGTAAACGCGCGCTTTGATGTAGTCCTTGTCTTCCCAGCCGTTCTTGAAGATGTGGTAGAGCATACCCCACAAGAACGCG
The DNA here is from genome assembly GCA_016192835.1 of Betaproteobacteria bacterium. GTDB lineage: Bacteria > Pseudomonadota > Gammaproteobacteria > Burkholderiales > SG8-41 > PALSA-1004. The sequence goes on along the minus strand of JACPTJ010000259.1, from coordinate 2,455 downwards.
ATGTCCGTGCCGGAGCGGATGCGGTAGTACTTATCCGCCCTCGCCGCGGTGCGGGTGAAACGCGGATCCACCACGATCACCTTGGCGCCGTTCTCCTTGGCGTGCAGCGTGTGCAGCATCGACACCGGATGCGCTTCCGCCGCGTTGCTGCCGAAGAACAGAATGCACTTGGAATTCTGCTCGTCGTTGTACGAGTTCGTCATCGCGCCGTAGCCCCAGGTGTTCGCCACGCCCGCCACGGTGGTAGAGTGGCAGATGCGCGCCTGGTGGTCCATGTTGTTGGTGCCGAACATGGACACGAACTTGCGGAACAGATAGGAGTTCTCGTTGCTGTGCTTGGATGAGCCGATCCAGTAGGTAGCGTCGGGACCGCTCTCCTTCCTGATCGCGAGCAGCTTGTCGCTGACTTCCTTCAACGCATCGTCCCAGCTGATGCGTTTCCATTTGCCGGCAACCAGCTTCATCGGATACTTCAGGCGGTGCGAGTCATGCGTCGTGCCATGGTCGCGGATCGCGGCACCTTTGGTGCAATACGCGCCGAGGTTGATCGGCGAATCGAACACCGGCTCCTGGCGGATCCACACGCCGTTCTGCACCACCGCGTCTACGGCGCAGCCGACGGAGCAGTGAGTGCAGACGGTGCGCTTGACCTCGATCTTGCCGTCGCCTTTGGTTTCGGCCGCGCGTGCCTTGCCCATCATCGAGAACGGCAATTGACTGATGGCGGCGCCCGCACCGAGTCCGATGCCGGAGCGCTTGAGGAATGTGCGGCGGTCTATCGTTTTGCCAAGCATCCCCGATATGGAACGGACAAGCCGGCTGTGTGATGCGGAAACGCTCGAGGATTTTCTCGTGAGCAACATGGAAATGTCCCCCTCAGACTTTGGTGGTACTGTAGTACTTGCGGATGTGGTCCGTGAGGTGGTAGCCCTTCGACCCGCTCACTGTTTCATTCTTCTTGGACTGCGTTTGAGCGCCTCGGGCCACTAACGCTGCGGTGGCTGCCGCGCCACCTGCGCCAACAGCCAACAGGAAATTGCGGCGGGAAAGCTTCGATTGTGAGCCCTTCATCACATCCTCCTTTTCTTATAAAAAACGGTAATCAAGCTTGAACTGAGAAACTTACTCTTTTCGTCAAAGCAAATCAACTACGTCGGATTAGATCTCGATCCTGAGAAATCCCTCGCCACCGGTGTGGTTAAGCTCCGCGGTCAAACCGAGTCGACCATCTCGAATGCTTCCTTTTCGACCTCAAAGCAAACATGGGCAAACGCAGCCACAACTTTATAAAAGCCCGCCGCAGGAGCCTTTTGCACAGCAGCAAAAAACCGCATTGCCCCGGGATACACGAAGCTCGCAAAGAAGCGCTGCTGCTCTTCGAGCGAGTGACCCTCCTCGATGAGAAGGCGCATGACATCGCTTAACGCTGAGACGTGGTCCTCAACCTCGAAGACATTGTTTCGACGCAAATACCCCCACTCGGTGAGTTGATCGCGCAGACTGACCAGGTGCCGGTCCGGCGCAGAGGGCTCGGCGTAGCCGAAAAGGTACGGCGTCACTGGCGCCCTGCCGACCCCGACAAACAAGTCGTCGTACTCCTGACGGATCATCGCGGGGGATACACCCCCGCATGCCTCCTGCAGGGCACGCCAGCCCGCGCTCAGACGAGTGGTGTCCTCCTCCCCGCTCTCAGCCCCCCCGCTGCGGCGGATTTCCGCGAGCAGGTTCGGGTCTGGAGGGCCGTAAAAGAGGCGCCCGATGAGCGCGTACAAGTTGGCCCGCTCGATATCCTCCGGCGCTGGCGGGCCGGCGTGCTGGCTCTGCGTTTCATTCACGAACGGTCGCCCTTTTCGGTTTCCCCGCGATAATCGAGATCGAGAATGCTGACCTCGCCGCCGGCCTGCATCAGGTCGATCACGCGGCAATCGGCGCACATCTGCAGGCGCCGCAACGACTCGGGAGTCGGGAACATGGAGTGCGTGCTCAACCGGCCGAGCATGTTCTCAATCAGGCGCTTCGTGCCGAATGGCTTGCCGCAACGGATGCAGTTGAAGACCTCGGCCTCGTTCAGCACCACCGGCTGCGTCGCCTGCTTGGTGAGGAGCAGGCGCGGGCTCAAGCGTATGGCGTCCTCAGGACAGGTCTTCTCGCACAGGCCGCACTGCACGCAGTTGCGCTCGATGAACCTGAGCTGGGGGGTGTCTTTGGCATCCAGTAGCGCCGCCTCCGGACATGCTCCCACGCACGCCAGGCACATGGTGCATTTCTGCTTGTCAACCAGCACCATGCCATAGGGCGCCCCGGAGGAGAGCGCCAGTTCCTCCTTGGGCACAGGCGCGTGCTTCACCAAGTGGTCGAAGACGAAATCGAGCGTGGTGCGCTTCTCGTTGAACAAGTTGAAGGCGGCAGGCGGCGCCGCACGGGGGTTGCCGAGGCTCCATACTGCGCGCTCGAG
>JACPTJ010000258.1 GCA_016192835.1 Betaproteobacteria bacterium | reverse complement strand
GTCCGCGGACGCGAGGAGATCACCCGGACCATCCTGGCCGAAGCGCGGAAGGTCATCCCCCAGTACGGGATCGAGCTGGTGGACGTGCGCATCAAGCGTCTCGATTACGTGGAGAGCGTCCGGGAGAAGGTGTATGCCCGGATGATCTCGGAACGCAAGCGCATCGCTGCCCAATTCCGGTCCGAGGGCGAGGGCCGGAGCGCTGAGATCCTGGGGACCATGGAGAAGGAGCTGCGCCAGATCCGCTCCACCGCCTACCGGCGGGTCCAGGAGGTCCGGGGCAAAGCCGACGCCGAGGCGACGCGCGTGTACGGGGCAGCCTACAGCGGCGACCCCGAGTTCTACGCTTTCTCGCGAACCCTCGAGGCCTACAAGGAGGGGCAGAACAAGAATTCGGTGGTGATCCTCACGACCGACAGCGACTACTACCGTTACCTGAAGCGGTCCGGGGCGACGGCCACAGCCCGGCCGACCCGCTAATGCCATGATTACCCTTAGTGCTGTTCGCGGCTGTTATGAATGCGACCGTATTCGAAATGAAGTAAAGCGGACCCGGTACGCGGCTGTCCCGACGGAAATGTGAGGTCATTATGATTACCGATCCTGTATGCGGCAAGCGTATCAATCGTGGCAAAGCCCACATCGTCATCGAGCACGAAGGCGTGGCTTACTCGCTGTGCTGTCCACTTTGCCAGGCGGAGTTCGAGCGCGCGCCCGCGGCATACGCCAAGCCGGATGTAGGCAAGAAAGTCCGAAGGAAGCCCGTGCGCCATCCCTACCGGGAGCGATAGCTCGGGGTGCGGGGAAGCCGGTAATGGTGACACAAGTGGTTTGGCTGGAACACCGTCCGGCCGTAGGAGCGATCCGCGATGCAGCGCAAACCGGGCGACGGAAAGCAAGGCGGCTGGAAGATCTGGTTCTGGATGGTCCTATGCTGTGCGCCGATGGTAGTGATCGTCGTGCTGATCGCGCGCGGCTACTGGAGCTTCGGATAGCTGCAGCACCTCGAGAAGGCGTCGGGGGCGATGAACGATCCAGAAACAAGAAAGCAAACCGGGGAAATGCGCAAACAAATGGATAACATGATGCGGGCGCAACCGTAACAGCAGATTGATTCGGCCTATACCGAGATCGGCGAATGAGCAGCTCCGTCAGCCACGAAGAGTTTCAGATTGTCGGGGCGGGTCCCGCGGGTCTTGCCGCGGCCATCACGCTGGCGCGTGCGGGACGGCGCGTCGTGGTACACGAAGCGGCTGCGGAAGTAGGCTCCCGCTTCCAGGGCGATCACCAGGGGCTCGAGAACTGGACGACCGAAAACGATGTGCTCGACGATTTGCGCGGGCGAGCGATCGCGTGCGACTTCGCCGCGACGCCTTGTCGAGAGGGCGTTGCATTTGACGCATCGGGGGCTCGATACGAAATACGCAGTGACTGGCCGCTCTTCTACATGATCGAGCGTGGGCCGGGTCCCGGCACGCTCGACTCGGCACTCCTGGCCCAAGCCCGGGAATCAGGCGTCGAGGTTCGCTTCAACAGCAGAGTCCGGCAGATCGAAGGCCCCGGAATACTCGCTGCGGGTCCCGGGGCGGCTGATGCAATCGCTGTGGGTCTGCACTTCGAGACCTCCATGCCCGATGGCTGGTGGGTCATCTGCGACGACGATCTCGCCCCGCAGGGCTACGCCTACCTGCTGGTGACGAACGGCCGCGGGACGGTCAAGAGCTGTATGTTCTCCGGCTTCAAGCGCGAGAGCGAGTATTTGACGCGGACGGTCGATCGTTTCCGCAAGCTCGCAGGACTGGAGATGAAGAACCCGCGGCCTCACGGAGGCGCGGGAAACTTCCGGATACCAGCCTCCGCGTATTCCGGTGGCCACCCGGTCGCAGGCGAGCAGGCGGGTTTCCAGGACACGCTCTGGGGCTTCGGCATGCGTTTCGCCGTCATCTCGGGAATCCTGGCTGCACGCAGCCTGCTGGACGGAAGTAATTACGATGCCCGTTGGCGAGATGCGATGAATCCGTTGCTGCGGCCGGCCGTGGTCAATCGCGCTGTCTATGGCGCGCTCGGAAACATCGGCTACAGCCGGTTTCTGCGCAAGGCCTCGGAAAGCAGCGACGTGCGCGGTTTTCTGCGCCGATATTACGGCCCGTCATGGCTCAAGTCGTTGCTCTATCCGTGGGCGCGATTGCTCGTGCAATCCCGTCGGCGCGACGTCACTTGCAACCACATTGACTGCACGTGCGTGTGGTGCCGCTGCGGCGGAGCCGTCTAGGGGATCCACGAATGGAATTGCACGAATTGTTTTGCTGCTGGCGATGGTCCTGCCCGGCGCGCACGTGTTGTCCGAAGCCGCGGATGCCAATGTTCGTTCCGTGATGGGCCAATGGCGGCAGCTCGTCAAACGTTTTAATGTTGCGGCCGACCAGGTCGAGTAACTCCCCCGGTGATAAAAGTTAAACTACGATAAAGGCGAAAAACATGGATACCACACTAATACTCATAGTCATATTGGTTGTCATTGCGCTGCTGGTTTTTTACGTGATCGCGATTTTCAATCAATTGGTCAGACTGAAGAATCGCTATAAGAATGCCTTCGCACAGATAGAAGTACAGTTGAAACGGCGTTACGATCTGATCCCGAATCTTGTCGAGACCGCCAAGGGTTACATCAAGCACGAACGGCAAACCCTGGAATCGGTGGTCGCGGCGCGTAATGAGGCATCGGCCATGCTATCCAATGCGGCGGCGGCTCCGGGCGAGGCCGAGGCGATGAAGGGCCTGATCGGCGCCGAAGGCAAGCTGTCCGGCGCCTTGATGAATATGAGAATGGTGATGGAAGCCTATCCGGATCTCAAGGCCAGTCAGAATATGCTGCAGCTAAGCGAGCAACTGACGACCACTGAAAACAAAGTTTCCTTCGCCCGGCAGGCCTTTAATGACCAGGTGATGGCCTATAACATCTATAAACAATCGTTCCCACCGGTATTCTTTGCCCCAATGTTTGGCCACGCGCAGGACGCGGTGTTACTGGAATTTGAAGACAGTGCGGCCATACAAGCCGCGCCGAAAGTCTCGTTTTGATCGCGGTTGTTCGCCCCGGCGTTTAAACCATGAATTTTTTTGAATCGCAAGACCGCGCGCATAAAAACACGGCTTTGCTTGTCGTGCTGTTTGTTCTTGCTGTGATCGCCTTGATCATCATGACCAATTTATTGCTCATGGTCGTGTTTGGTTATATCAATAGTGAGCAGGTGCGTGATGGCGGGACATTGATCCGGCAAATGGATTGGCAAACCTTTGTTGCTGTAGGCGCCGGTGTCGGTGTCGTGGTATTCGCGGGCAGCCTCTACAAGATCATCGCCTTATCCGCGGGTGGCAGGGTTGTTGCGGAGTCGCTGGACGGGCAATTGATTCCACGCAATACGCAAGACCTGAATCAACGCAAACTGTTGAACGTCGTGGAAGAAATGGCCATCGCGTCCGGCACGCCCGCGCCACCGGTTTATCTGCTTGCGAATGAACCGGGCATTAACGCCTTCGCGGCGGGGTTTTCGCCACGTGACGCAGTCATCGGAGTTACCCGGGGGGCTATCGATCATTTGAGCCGCGAACAGCTGCAAGGCGTAATTGCCCATGAGTTCAGCCATATATTCAATGGTGATATGCGGCTCAACATTCGCTTGATGGGCGCGCTGAACGGCATCCTGATTCTGGGCATTCTTGGCTATTACCTGCTGTATTCGTCGTCATTTTCGAGTCGCCGGCGCAGCAATGACAAAGGCGCGGTCGCGATATTGGCGCTCGCCATCGGGCTGATGGCCATCGGTTTTGCAGGCACGTTTTTCGGCGGCCTGATAAAAGCTTCGGTGAGCCGGCAACGGGAATACCTGGCGGACGCCTCGGCGGTTCAGTTCACGCGCAACCCGGACGGGATTGCGGGCGCGCTGAAGAGAATCGGGGGGCTGGAATCGGGTTCAAAAGTGGAAAATCCCGGCGCGTCCGAAGTCAGTCATGCTTTCTTCGCCCAGGGGATTTCGGGTCTCATGCAGTGGTTGTCCGCCACGCACCCGCCGCTGGCAAAGCGCATCTTGCGCATTGATTCTCATTGGGACGGCAAGTTCGATTTCTCCGACCAGGCCGACTCGGCCCAGGCCGAGAAGCAGGCCGGTGAATCGGAAACCGTGACGCGCCACGCCGTTGCCAATAAGGTCGCTGCTGTCGCCGCTGGCGCAGCGATGGCCGAAGTCATGACTGCGATCGATCAAATCGGCAACCCGAAACCGGAAGCGGTCAACGATGCCCGCTCGCTGCTATCGGAGTTGTCCGTGGTCATCAAGGAGGCGGCGCGAGAACCGTATGGCGCCCGAGCCGTCATCTATTCCCTCGCGCTTGACAAGGGGCAAGAGGTTCGCGCCAGACAATTGAAGCAATTGCAGGATCATGCCGATCCGCATGTTTACGCATTAACACTCACGTTGATGCCGCAGATGGATGAGCTGGATATCAAATACCGTTTGCCGGTCATTGATATCGCGATTCCGGCGCTGAAGCAGTTGTCGCTCAGCCAGTACCAGTTGTTCAAGGAAAATCTGATCGCGTTGATCGAAATGGACTCGAGGGTTGACCTGCTGGAGTGGTCATTGCAGAAGATTCTTTTCAACCATCTTGACGGGCAGTTTTTCAAACTGGCGCCCATGAAGGCGCGTTATTCCGACCCCGGGCAGCTCAAGCAAGAAATTGAACTCGTGCTCTCGGTGATGGCCCATGCCGGCGCTCAGGATCAAGACGGTATGGAGGAAGCATTTGGTGCGGCAGCGGAAGCGCTGGGGTCAAGCGGACTGGCATTACTGGCGAAAAATCAAATCAGGGTTGCGGATCTGGATCTGGCCCTGGCGAAACTGGAAAAATTGAAACCGCTGGCGAAATCCCGGTTTCTGAAGGCCTGTGTCGCCAGCATCGGACGCGATCAAAAAGTATCGGCGATTGAAGTGGAGTTATTGCGCGCCTTTGCGGGTGCGTTGGATTGTCCTATGCCGTCACGGACGGCCTGATGGCGATCAGGGCGTGGCGCGACGGGAAGGTTTCCTGCCGGAATCGATCGGGTGGTGGCATGATGCACAAATTCGACGCCGGCTGATGCATACGATATGAGCTTCTACGACAAATGGATATTGCCGCGGCTGGTGGACATCGCGATGCGGAACAAGGAAGCGACGCGTTACCGCTCGCAAATCGTGCCTCAGGCGCGCGGCACGGTCCTCGAGATCGGCGTCGGCTCGGGACTTAACCTGCCTTTTTACGGCGCCGGCGTTGAACATATCTACGGACTCGATCCGTCGGAGGAATTGCTGAAAATGGCGATGGAAAAAGCCCGTGGCGTTACGTTGCCCGTCGAATTTCTTGCGCACTCGGGCGAGGAGATTCCGCTGGATGACGGGTCCGTTGATACCGTGGTGACGACCTGGACCCTGTGCACCATCCCCGATCCGGTGAGAGCATTGAAAGAAATGAGGCGGGTCCTTAAGCGCGGGGGAACGCTGCTTTTTGCCGAGCACGGACTTGCTCCGGAGGCGCGAGTCCAAGGCTGGCAGCAGCGGCTCAACCCGCTGTGGGGCAGCATCACCGGAGGATGCAACCTGAACCGGAAAATGGATGCGCTGATCGAGGCTGGAGGCTTCCGGATCGGAACACTGGAAACTGAATACGCCAAAGGGCTGCGACCCATGAGTTACATCTATGCCGGCCGGGCGCAGCCTCTCGACCCTGCCGCATGACAACCCCGGACGAAGCTGCGGCGCTGCCGCTACGCGGGCACCTATCTTGGCGTGAGATTGACATCCCGCAAACGTTAATGGGACAATTTTCGAATATGTTTACTCGAGTTTTTAGGCATCTGATCGCGAAAGCAGGCATCGCCGTTATGCTTTTTGCACAACTGGCGGTGGCGGTTTATGCCTGTCCGGGGTTGACGGGGCAAGTTGAAAGTGCGCCTGCCTCAATGGCAAGTGACCAGCACGTTGCCATGAACGGCGGGAGTGAAGAGCTTGATGCCAACAATCCTAATACCTGTCAACAACACTGCCAAGCCGGCAACCAGTCTGTCGAGCGCGCGTCAAGTGCGAACGCTCTCCCGGTTGCGATGGTTCCCTTGACCATTGTCGAAGTAGTTCGGCCAGCTTCTACTCTCGGCGTCACCATTCTCCCTGTTTTACTGGAACGAGAAACGGCGCCACCGCCGTCGATCCGCTTCAGCGTCTTCCGTATCTGATCTCCCATCGAGTCGCGTAAGGCCCGCTTCGCGTAGTTGCGCGGGCGGCATTTCGACTTGTTTGGGAGATTTTCATGTTGGTATTTTTCCGAGTGCGTTTGCTTCGCATGCGCGGAACGACAGGCACATTAACGCGACAAGGGGGAATGATGCAATACAAAACCATGCTGGTCGCAGCGGCTGTCATTGCCATTCTTCCGCATCCGCTTCTTACCTCTCGCGCTGATGCCCAGTCCATCACGCTGCATCACGTTCACGGTCTGTCGTATAGCGCCGACGGCAGGCAGATATTCATTCCCAGCCACAACGGACTCGCAGTCTACAGCGACGGCCGATGGTCGATGGCCCCGGGTCCCGCGCACGATTACATGGGTTTTTCCGCCACCCGGCAGTTTTTCTACAGCAGCGGACACCCGGCGCCAAACTCGGGGCTGGTAAATCCCTTCGGACTGATCCGCAGCCAGGACGGCGGCAAGTCCTGGGACAAGCGCGGGCTCGAGGGCGAGTCGGACTTTCATCTGCTCGCCACCAGCTACGGCACCAACGCGGTCTATGTGTTTACCCACGCGCCGAACTCACGCATGAGCAAGCGCGGCATTTATTCCACCGTCAATGACGGCTTTGCATGGAAGCGCGCGGAAAGCCGGGGACTGGAAGGCGAGCCCCTCAATCTGGCCGTGCATCCCTCAAACAACAAAATCGTCGCCGCAGGCACGAAAACCGGACTTTATTTCTCGACCGATGGCGGCGACAACTTCAAGCGCCTGGCCGGTGGCGGGCAGGTCCTTGCCGCGTTTTTCGATCTGGACGGCAAGCAGCTCTGGTTCAGCAGCTACAGCGGCAAACCGGCCTTGATCCGCCTGGACTGGAGCGGCGGCAAAAAAACCAACGTCGGCCTTCCTCCGCTGACGCAGGACGCCGTCTCCTACATCGCCCAGAACCCCGCCAAACGGGACGAATATGCAATCGCCACCTTTGAGCGCAATGTGTATGTTTCGAAAGACCAGGGCAAGACCTGGACCCAGATCGCTAACCGGGGTCAAACCACGCCGTGAACGCGGAGCGGCTCGCATGAAACGGATCCGCTTTTCGGCGCGCGCTTAGGAGAAAAATCATGTCAGCCAAAAATAAGTCCCACGAATCAGCCCGAAACGTTATGGGTTCGGTCGCCTCGACCGCCGTCCTTTTCGATGGGGCGGTGCGCCGGGCATGCCGGTTCATTTCCAGCTTTGCCTCGGCCTGCGTCATTCTGATGGCGGCGAGTCAGGTTGTGGTCGCCGCAGGCGATGCCGAACGCGGCGCCAAATTATTCCGCAATTGCCTCGCGTGCCATTCGGTCGAAGCGGGCCAACATCTGACCGGACCGAGTCTGGCGAATATTTGGGGCCGAAAGGCGGGTACTGCCAAGGGGTTCATGCGGTATTCGGACGCGCTGAAAAATGCGGGCGTAGTGTGGAACGAACAGACTCTGGATAAATGGCTGAAAGATTCCCGGGATTTCATCCCGGGCAACGAGATGAGCTTCTCCGGCATCAAGGAGCAGCAGCCACGCCAGGATTTAAGCGCGTTTTTAAAGGCGGTGTCCGAAGGCAAAAAATCGCTTGCCGGCGGCATGACGGGCATCGTAAAGATCAATTTGAGAAACCCGAATCCGCAGAGCGAAGTAAAAAGCCTGCGGCATTGTGGCGATACGTATTTCATCACGACAGTTGACGGCCGAACCCACAAGTTCTGGGAATTCAATCTGCGCCTCAAGACTGATTCCAGCGATTACGGCCCAGCGCCCGGGCGGCCCGTCGTAGTTGGGACCGGCATGCAAGGCGATCGCTCGGCGGTTGTGTTTGCCTCGCCTAACGAGATCAGTTCGTTCATCCGACAGGAATGTCAATGAGTGACGGGATCTTCGACTATCGTTCCGAACCGGCGCGCCCGGCCTCGCGGCCAAGGAACGGCGAAACGAGGTGACGATGAAAACTTTTCCGCGATTTATCCTTGGCGCGGGCCTGTGGCTGCTCGCCGCGGGGGCAGGCGCCCACTCGGTTAACGAAGTCCTGAAAGAGATCCAGGAACAAGACCACTATATCCAGATGGTGAACTACGAGGCGCCGGGGTTTGCTCTGGAAGACCGGCACGGCCGGAAAGTCAGCCTGGCGGACTTCCGCGGTAAGATCGTCATCCTGAACTTTATCTACGCGCGGTGCACAGATGCCTGCCCGTTGCACAGTGAGTTGATTGCAAAAATCCAGGCGCAGGTTAACGCGACTCTAATGCGGGATCTGGTGCAGTTTGTCACGATTGCGACGGACACCGAAGACGCCGCGGCGACAGCCCAGGTGATGCGGGGTCACGGCAAGATCCATGGCCTCGATCCGGCCAATTGGGTGTTCCTGTATCGGGGATCGGGTGCGCCGGATTCCGGGATCAATACCGCGAAGGCGTATGGCCTCGAATTTACGCCGACGCCGGATGGAGACCAGATGCACGGCGTCGTAACTCACGTGATCGACCAGCAAGGGGTAATGAGGGCACGTTTTCATGGCCTCACGTTTCAGCCGTTTCATTTGACGGCGTTTGTGAACACGCTGCTGTATCCAGACCACGACGAAGGTTGGGCTGGCGCATGAAGGCCGCGAAGCGGGTTCCACGAGGCGGTCGGAGGTGTAACCTTATGTGTCGCAGGACAGCGCTTCTGCGCGGCGCGGGGGCAGCATTCCATCTGCCCGGTTGAAGACTCGAAAGATAAAGGCAGTCGTGCATGAATGAAGTATCAGTGATCGCAATGTTGACGGCATTCGCCGCAGGGATCGTATCGTTCCTGTCCCCATGCGTGCTGCCGTTGGTGCCCGGCTATGTTTCGTATGTGGCCGGCGACACGCTCGCGCACTCCCGTCACGAGGAACATCACGTCCAGCGGCTATCGGCGCTCGCGCTGAGCCTGTGCTTCGTGCTGGGGTTGTCGACCGTATTCATCGCGCTCGGGGCGAGTGCCACTGCGCTCGGGCAGTTGCTGCTCCGCTACCGGTACGAGGCGAACATTGCGGGCGGAGTGATCGTGACCGCATTCGGTTTGTTCATGATCGGAACGTTAAAGGTGCCCTGGCTGCAACGCGATCTGCGCTTTCACGCACAGATCAGGGGCGTCCGTCCGCTCGCCGCATATCTGCTGGGGCTCGCGTTCGCGTTCGGGTGGACGCCGTGCATCGGGCCGGTGTTAGGCGCGATCCTCACGGTCAGTGCGGTATCGGCTACGGCTTCAAACGGGATCACGCTGCTCAGCGCCTACTCGCTCGGCCTGGGCATCCCGTTTTTGGCAACCGCGGTGTTCGCGGGCGCATTCCTGAAACAACTGAAGTCGATGCGGCGCGTCGGATGGTATCTTCAAGTCGGGGC
>JACPTJ010000308.1 GCA_016192835.1 Betaproteobacteria bacterium | reverse complement strand
TGCTGCTGCAATCGGCATACGAGTTGGGTGCGCCGGATGTCAGCAACGTCCGGGCCTGGATGACTCTTCGCTATGTTTCACATACCTACGAGGCTGCGGCAACCGCCTTGGCCGAGCGCCTCGGACTGGCACCGGAAACAGATCCCGACACGAGCTTGAAGTCCTTGGCGGAGCGAGAAGGCCAATCACCGTTCGAGTATGTCCAGCGCGTGCAGCGGGCGGTTGCCGAGGTCGCTCCGGTTGTCAGCGCCGATCGCCGGAGCGAAGCGCCGAGCTGGCTGGGCGCGGTTGGTGATGAGTTCCTCGCTGCGCTGCTCGTGTACGGTTATCCCGTCCTTGGCCTTACGCTCCTGCTCGGTGCCATAGGTTTGCCTCTACCGACCGGTTTATCGGCGGCCGTCGCAGGCTCACTGGTCGCTCGGGGAAGCATGAGCTGGGCGTGGGCTGGCGCAATCGCCGTCACAGCCTCGGTGCTGGGAGATGTGGTTGGCTACGGTCTTGGGCGGGTGCTCAGCAAGCAGTTCCTCGAACGTCACGGGCGCTGGCTCGGCTATACGCCAGCGCGGCGTGTCCGCGTCGAGTCGCTGTTCCACCGCTGGGGCGCAGTGGGCGTGCTCCTGAGCCGCACCCTGGCGTCCCATCTTAGCGCCGTTTTGAACCTGCTCGCTGGTGCAAGCCGCTATCGAGTGGATGCGTTCGTAGTTTTCACCATCGCCGGGCGCTTCCTGTGGACCTCCGCCTACCTGGGTTTGGGCTATGGTATCGGTGGCGACCTGGAGGCCGCCGCCGGTTTTCTGACGAATCTGAGCCTCTTTTTGGTCTCAGTGGCGCTTCTCGTTGCGCTCGGACTTGCCGGCTTCGCACAATCAAGCATTTATCGTTATAGCCGTTTGCCGACCGACGACTCTCAGGAATGATGTTGGGTCAATAGTTCATCTTTGTGAACTCCTTCATTCGCGAGCCGCTCCTGCGACGCTATCGCGTGCAGATACCCCAACCGGCGAGTTCCACGCCCTGAAATTGTATCGCAGCGTAACAATCCCGGCGGTTGCAAGGCTGCGATACAAAAAAGCGCTTGCTTGACATACGCCAATTGCAGCTTGCTGGTCTAATCAGTCCTGCTGAGATTGCTCTTCCGCCGGCATCCGCCGGCGAAACCGAGCGCCCGCGGATTTGCAAAATCTGTCGAAGCGATTGAAACGATATAATGAAACCTACGACACACAGGAGATGAATAAATGAACCGCAGTTCGTTGCTCAAAATAGTCCTGATCCTGCTGAGTTGCGCCGGATTATCGGCGGGGCCCGCAGCGGCACAGTCCCCCCAAACTCACCAGCACAGCTTCGGCGGCGCGGAACAATGGGCGCAAATCTTCGACGACCCGAAACGCGACGCGTGGCAGAAACCTCACGAGGTGATCCAGGCGCTGGCACTCAAACCCGATGCGGTCATCGCGGACATCGGTTCCGGCACCGGTTACTTCTCGGCGCGCTTCGCGAATATGGTGCCGAAGGGCCGGGTCTACGGCGTGGACACCGAGCCCGACATGGTCAAGTACCTTGCCGAGCGCGCGAAACGCGAAGGGCTGAAAAACATCACCGCGGTGACGGGTGCGCCCGGCGACGCGCGCCTGCCGGAAAAAGCAGACCTGATCATCATGGTGGACGTCTTCCACCATATCGCCGATCGCGCGCGCTACTTGAAAAAACTGCAGGGCTCGCTCAAGCCCGGCGGGCGACTTGCGATCATCGACTTTCGCATGGACTCGCCGGACGGTCCTCCCAAGAGCGCGCGTATCACTCCCGACCGCGTGAAAACCGAGTTGAAGGGCGCCGGCTATGCGCTCATCCAGGAGCACGCGTTCCTGCCGAACCAGTATTTTCTGATTTTTCAACCTGCGAAGCTCTGATTCCAGCCGCGCCGGATGATTTCAATTCGCGGGTATCGTGATGATCGGGACCTGCGGCACGGCGCCCGTCTCGGCGATCGAAGAGAATATCCGCAGGAAGGTGAAGGCGCGTTTCGAAGCGAGATCACGGTCGTCGATCCAGAACCAGTAATTCCGGTAGCGCACGGCAACGTAGGCGTCCGCTGGCGCCTCGCTGCTCGAGTGTATGCGCGCCAGCGGGCGTTCGCCCGGGGCCGCAAGCGCAACCGGCTCCGGTAGAGCTCTTGTGCGGCCCTCAACGAGATGCTGCTGGGGCACGTCGATACCGGCGGACAACTCGACCAGCATTTCCATCAAAACTACTTTGGGTTGCGATTAACCCACGTAAAGCATCCTCCAAATACCCCCACCGCGTCTTGACCGGAATCAATTGTGCCGCATGTTTCGCGCGGCCTGACATGCATCAAGCGCTTGTGCCGCAGGCCCACGGCATACCGATCATGAAACGACCCCGGTTCGTCATCAGTGCGATGACGAACGCGCATTTGTTCGGCCAACGTTGCCAGCGGTTCAGTGATGGGCCGCAGGAATCAGTAGCAACCGCGCATCGGCATGGCGCGCGCGTGGCTTGTCGCGGTTCGCCATGGCCGTGGTTCTGCGTGCTCTCTGGTATTGAAACCGATCGAACCAGAAAGCGAAGGCTGTCGGGCGTTAGACGCTGCGGGAACTCGATACCCGCGGACCGCAATCCAACGGCCGCGACAAAGCCGGTGTTCTGCTATCCGACCAAGCCCTGATAGGCGTACCCTACCGCCAAAGCGCCCATCACGCTGAGGCTGATATACCATCCGAACAGAGAGGGGCGGACTAAGGCGAACACGGCCGCCATCGCGGAAAAACTGGTGACCGCGCCAGCAGTCATGAAGGCCAGGGCGGCACCGGGGCTCATCCCCATCTCTACTAGTCGAGCAACGGTCGGAATTGCGGCGTAGCCGTTGAGGTAGGCCGGGATGCCCACCGCGACGCTCACCGGGATTGCCCACCAGCCCTCGCCGCCCACCCAGCTTGTCACCAGCTCCGTTGGCACATAGGCAACCAGCAGGCTCTCCAACAGAAAGGCCAGCGTCATCCATTTGAGAAGCGTCAGGCCAGTGGTGCGGCTCTCGGCCACGAAGGCAGTGCGACGCGCGGGATCGTTCCAGAAGCGCCAGACGATCGGAGCGCTGACAGTCGCGTTTTTTGCGCCGCAGGCGGCACCATACGTCGATACTTCGGGACGAAGTGCGTCGGAGAAGCAGTTGTGCGCCACCAGCCAGCGGGTCGCAAAGCCGGCCACGAGGCCGAGGCCGATCGCCGATACCAGCCGCGCGGTGGCGAAGAAGACATCGAACTCGGCCGCGGTGAGTATGTAGATCGCCGGATTCATCAACGGGGACGAGATCCAGAAGGCCATCACCGCGGACAGAGGAACGCCGGCGACCAGCGCCGCCGCTACCAGCGGTACGACGCTCATCCCGCAAAAAAAAGACAAGGCGCCGATCAGCGCGGCCGCGACAATGGCAGCCGCCTCTCTGGCGGCGAAGGCGCGCGCGATCTGCCGGTCGCAACCGGTCGCCCTGGCTCCTGCCGCGAGCGCCACGGCAAGAACCGTAAAGGGCAGTATCGACACGATCGAGCGCAGCGTGGCAAAAGCGCTCGCCACTGCTTGTTCCGGAACGGTCAGCGCGAGTCCGGCGAGCAGCGCGATCGTGGCCAGGACGACCCGGTCCATGCCCAGGACCATCCGCGAGATGCGTGGTACGGGTGCAAGCACGATCATTCTACGTTCCGACTTTGCCGTCATGCTCCGCTCCTACTTTTCAGAAATACAACTGAAGCCGTCGCCGAAGCGGCGATGGGCGCCCTCCGGGATCACCGCCGGATCGGCCCCGGAATAGCCTATTCTCCTGGCGCGCGATTGCGCACCGGTGCAGCGTCCTTCCCTGGCGGGTTCGCAGCTTTCGGCACCGGCGGCGGCGATGCTACCTTGGCTGGAGCGGGCGACGTCCATGGCGTCACAGTTGTCGATGGCGGTCTCCGTCGGTGTCCAGGGGGTGGATGACGGGCGGAAGAAGGCCAGGAGAATCACCAGTGTCCCCCACCAGTTCAGCGAGGTGCCTGGCAACCGCGCTGAACCGATTCCGGTTGAGCCGGTAGTAGACCCAGCGGCCAGATTTTCGGGCCTCGACAAGACCGGCCTGCACCAGAGTCCTCATGTGATGACTGATCGTCGGCTGCGCCAAGCCAAGCAGCCGTTCCAGATCACAGGCGCAAACCTGGTCGGCGGCGGAACAACAGAGCGCGTCCGGCCGGGCGAGTAGCATCACGATGCGCACGCGGGTTGGATCGGCAAGGGCTTTGAACAGCATGTGGAGCACTTCCATGGGCATCATTTTACATCGATAAATGTCGATGTATCAATGTATCTTCGCGAAATGCTCACTCCTTCCTTGAACGCACAATTGCCGCATTGTGCCTCGCAACCTCCCCTTGTTTGCCCAGTGCCGTTCTACGGGAAGTAGCGGTCATGGGTGCTGGACAGACGCCCTTGGGGTCCTTTCGTACCAGCCCTTGCTCGCATTGACCACGCGTACCACCAGCAGCATGACCGGGACTTCAATCAGCACGCCGACGACGGTGGCGAGCGCCGCGCCGGACTCGAAGCCAAACAGGCTGATGGCCGCGGCCACGGCCAGTTCGAAGAAGTTTGAGGCGCCGATGAGCGCCGACGGGCAGGCCACGCTGTGCTTTTCCCCCAACACCCGGTTGAGGAGGTAGGCGAGCGAAGAGTTGAAAAAAACCTGAATCAGGATCGGCACCGCCAGCAGCGCTATGACCAGCGGCTGCTTGAGAATGGCGTCGCCCTGGAAAGCGAACAACAATACCAGCGTCAGCAGCAAGGCGGCGACCGACCAGGGCTGAATCCGCGCCATAGCAGTGTTGAACGCCGCCTGGCCCCGCGCGAGCAACCGCTTGCGCATTATTTGCGCGAGGATCACCGGGATAACGATGTAGAGGACGACAGAGGTGAACAACGTATCCCAGGGCACGGTGATCGAGGAGATGCCCAGCAACAGTCCCACGATAGGCGCGAAAGCGAAAATCATGATGGTGTCGTTCAACGCAACTTGCGACAGCGTGAAATACGGGTCGCCGTTGGTCAGCCGGCTCCACACGAACACCATTGCGGTGCACGGCGCGGCGGCGAGAAGGATGAGGCCGGCAATGTAACTGTCGATCTGCGCCGCGGGCAGCATCGGCGCGAACACGCCGCGGATGAAAAACCAAGCAAGGAACGCCATCGAAAACGGCTTCACGAGCCAGTTGATGGCCAGCGTCACGCCGACGCCTCTCAGGTGGCCCTTGACTTGGTGCAGCGCGCCGAAGTCGATCTTCAGCAGCATCGGAATGATCATCACCCAGATCAACACGCCCACCGGCAGGTTGACCTTGGCGACCTCCATGCCCCCAATCGCCTGCACCGGTCCCGGGAGCACTTGACCGAGCACGATGCCGGCAACGATGCACAGCGCCACCCACAGCGTCAGGTAGCGTTCGAAAAAATTCAGCGGCTCGCCAACGGCTTGCTTGATCGTGACTTCACATTGAGCAGACAAAGCAGTGGTCCTCCGGGTTATTCAATGTGCTGCTGGCCCAACTCGCGCAGCTTGCACGTCAGGCTTCTTCGGTAACATGGCTGTGTCCGGCCGCCAGTTCCAGCAAACGCTCAACGCCGACCGGCTCTTCTCTCAACAATGGGACGACAACGTAGCGTTTGGCGTGATGAGCCGCGATGTCATCGATGTGCGGCAACTCATTGGCCGCGCGCTGGCGCAGGAGCCGCGAGGTTGTGGAAGTCGCCGCAACGCTGTTGTTGATGATCCAGGCCCACGGCTCGATGCCGGCGCGGCGCAAGTCATCCTGTAAACTCGCTGCCTCGAGGACCGGAGTCCCTTCCGCCAACGTGACGATGAGCACCTTGGTTCGCGTGGGATCCTGCAACTGCATCATCGGCGTCCTGAAGTGAAGTTGAGTCGCTACCAACTGCCGAGTAATCTCCCGGTGGTAGGCGCCCGTTGCATCGAGCAAGAGCAGGGTGTGACCGGTGGGCGCGGTGTCCATTACCACGAACTTCCTGCCTGCCTCGGTAATGATGCGCGAGAAAGCCTGGAATACGGCAATTTCCTCGGTGCAGGGCGAGCGCAGATCTTCTTCGAGCAGGGCGCGTCCCTGGGCGTCAAGCTGCGCGCCCTTGGTCTCCATTACATGGCGGCGGTAGCGCTCGATCTCCACCTGGGGATCGATGCGGCTCACCGTCAGATTGTCGAGCGCGTCGTCGAGCGTCTCGGACAGATGGGCGGCAGGATCGGAAGTGGTGAGATGCACCGGGTATCCGCGATGAGCGAGCGCAACCGCGAGAGCGGCAGCAAGGGTGGTCTTGCCGACGCCGCCTTTGCCCATGAGCATCACCAGACCATGGCCATCCACTGCGATGCCGTCGATGAGCGTGCCAAGCGCGGGTGCATTGAGCGCCGCTTGCGGACCGGCAGTGGAAATCGCGTTTGACTTTTCTGAATCGACGAGCAGCCGCCGCAGTGCC
>JACPTJ010000307.1 GCA_016192835.1 Betaproteobacteria bacterium | reverse complement strand
GTGGCTGCGACTCTGCGTTCGAACGCCTGCATCACCGCCGGCTCCATCAGCGGATACCACAGCGCGTAGACGCCGGTCGAAAATTTCCGGTGTGCCTCGACGCAACCCTGCGTCAGGCGTTTGAATTCCTCGGCGCGGTCGAAAGAAGAATCGACAAACACCAATCCGCGCCGCTCGGGCGGCGGCAGAAACGCCTTCAGCGCATGATAACCATCCATCAGGTGCACGGTGACCTGCCGGTCGCGAGCGAACAGCGTGGCAAGGGACGCGCAGTCTTTCTGGTTGAGCTCGCTCAGCACCATCCGGTCGTGAGGACGCATGAAACGGCGCACGATCCGCGGCGAGCCCGGGTAGTAGCGCAGCTTGCCGTCCGGGTTCTCGGCGCGTACCGCGTCGAGATAAGGCGTCAGCACCTGCGGCGCATCCTCGCGCCCCCATACCCGTTCGATACCGTCCTTGTATTCGGCATTTTTCTGCGCCCACTCGTGCATCAGGTCGTAATGCGCGATGCCCGCGTGAGTGTCGAGGCACAAAAACGGCTTGTCCTTCCTGGCGAGCGCGAGCGCAAGCTGCGCGAGCAGCGCGTGCTTGAATACGTCCGCAAAATTGCCGGCGTGGAATTGATGGCGGTAGGCGAGCATGCGAAAAAGTGGGAATCGCGGGTCGGGATCGAGCATGATAACAGCACCCCCGGCGGCGGCCGCAACTGGCATGCCGGCGCGTGCGTGCTATCATCAATACTCATCATCCGCATCGCGCGACAATAACAATTACCAGCTTGATGTCGATGCCATTTTCCATCACCGGTAGCAGCGCGTGACGTTCCGCAGAATGTTGCTGGACATGGCGGTGCCGGCCGGCGTGCTGGCTGGCGCCTATTTCCTGGTACCCGTCGTGGCGGAGTTACCGGCGTCGGTCGCGGGCCTCAAGGCATACGGCGCCTATATCGTCATTGCGCTCGCGGCGAGTGTAAGTCTGATCTTCCGGCGTGGGCGAGTCGTGTTGGCGCTGCTCACGCTCGCGCTCGCGTATGCGAGTTATGGCCCGCTGCTGAACGATGCGCTCGAGAGTTTCCGCGCGCGCACGGTGTTCGCCGCGCTGTGCATATTCGTGCCTTTCAACCTCGCGGCCTTGAGCCTGCTCGAGGAGCGTGGCACGTTCAATCTCCATGGCGCGCAGCGACTGGGCGTGATCGCCATCGAAGCGATTTTCACGGGGTGGATCGTATTCGCGGGCAAGACGGCAACCACCGCGTGGGCATACTCGCCGCTCTATGAGACCACGCTGCTTGCGGCCTCACCCATTCCGCAGTTCGGGCTTGCCGCGATGGCTCTCGGCTTTGCAGTCTGTATCGTGGCGTGGTACCTGAAGCGAGCGCCGATCGACCTGGGATTCGCAGGTACCGTGATTGCGTTTGGCGTCGCGATGAACGGCATCGCCCGGCCAGCAGTGTTTGCGGTTTTCATCGCGGCGGGCGCGCTGATTCTGACCATCGCGGTGCTGCATGACACCTTCCGCATGGCGTTCCGCGACGAGCTCACCGGGCTGCCGAGCCGCCGTGATCTGAACGAGCGGATGATGGGGCTCGGCCGGCGCTACACCATCGCGATGGTCGACGTCGATCGGTTCAAGAACTTCAACGACACGTACGGCCATGATCTCGGCGACCAGATACTAAAGATGGTCGCGAGGAAGCTGGCCGAAGTGGGTGGCGGCGGCACCGCCTACCGCTATGGCGGCGAGGAATTCACGGTGCTGTTTCCAGGCAAAGACGTTGACGCGGCGGTGCCGCACCTCGAGGGGCTGCGCAGGCAGGTGGCCGATTACCGGCTCGCGCTGCGCGCCGCCGCGCGCCCGGAGAAAGCGCAGCCGGTCAAACGCCGGCGTGGCGCGTTCCGCGCGTCGAAATCGGAATCGGTTACGATCAGCATCGGAGTCGCGCAGCGTAACGGCAAGCTTGCCACGCCCGAGGCGGTAATCAACGCTGCAGACAAGGCGCTTTATCGAGCCAAACGCGGCGGGCGCAACCAGGTGAGCCGGTGAGGTGGCGGCTGCGCGGTGGGGGTAGTAGCAGTATATTGATCCTGGATCTGCGGGAGCTGATTCCGCAAGCCCGCGAGAGGGTCGCCCGGGCCGTGGACTCCGCGCTGACGACCCTGTACTGGCATGTGGGCCGCCGCATCAGGCAAGATATCTTGAAGGAAGAACGGGCGGAGTATGGGACGAAGATTTTGTAGGCCGTGAGTGCAAGATTGGTGGCGGAATTCGGATGGAAGCTTTTCCCGTATTGACGCGCCCATACAGGTCAGCGACGATACGCTTTACCCGACCATTTGAAAGGGGGTGCGTGATGACCACAATGAGCAAAATTGAATCCGAGATAGCGGCGCTGCCGCCCAATCTGCGGGCCGAAGTGCTGGATTTCGTGCAGTTCCTAAAGCAGCGCCATGGCCTGCCGGCCGCGCCTGCGGCCGTTCCCGCCGCACCGGACACGGGCGATTCGGCCTTGTTTCAGGCGCTGGAGGCGGCGGGGTTCGTGGGCTGTATCGAAACCGATGAGCAGCTTGCCACCACGTACAAGAACCGGCTCGATTTCTCGGCCAAGTACGGGGCCCAGCCATGATTCTGGTGGATACGGGCGCATGGCTGGCCTTGGCGGATCGCGGCGATGCCTACCACGCGCGCTGCCGTGAATTGTTCCGGCGCAATCGCGAGCCGCTGATATCCCTTCCGCAATCTGTTGCTTGAGCAGGGTTGAACCGAGCACTTCATAGCCGAAGACCAGCTCTGGGCCGTTCTCAAAGCGGACGCAGAGCGACACGCTCAAGAAGCTCACGGACGACCGCCATGCTCGATGACCTGATCACCCGCAAGTCCCTCCGAGACTTGGCGGGCAATATCACCTTCCAGCGCGGCGAGGAGTATTTTTCCAACGAGGCTGTCAGCCGTTTACGTGTCGAGGAGGAGAAGGTGTCGGCCCGGGTCGAAGGTTCGGACACGTACCACGTCGAACTGTGGGATCACGACGGCGATCTCGATTACGAGTGCAGCTGCCCGCAGGGGGATGAGGGGAATTTCTGCAAGCACTGCGTCGCGGTCGGTCTGGCCTGGCTTGCCGGGAAAAAGGTTGAGCGGAAACCCGGAGGTGCATTGGGCAAGAAGAAGCTGACGAAAAAGCGCGATCCGTGGCTTGATATTCGTAACTATCTGTCTTCGCAACGGCAGAAGTCGCTGGTCGATTTGCTATTGGACGTAGCTCAGCGCGATGATCGACTCTACCAGTCGCTGCTGCTCAAGGCCGAACGCACCGGCGGCGCGGGCAACGCCATGACCGCGTTCCGCCGCGCCATCGAGAGCGCCACGGACGTCGACGAGTATGTTGATTGGCGCGCGGCGGCAAGCTTCGCCTCGAACCTCGATGAGGTCGCCGAGTCGCTGGCGGAGCTGCTTAAACCCGACACCGCGGCGATGCTGGTCGAGCTGGCGGAATACGCGATCGAACGAGTCGAGCATGCCCTCGAAAATATTGACGACTCAGACGGGAACATAGGTGAAACATTGCAGCACTTCGCCGAACTGCACTTCAAGGCTTGTAAATTGGCGCGGCCCGACCCGAAAGAATTGGCGGAACGACTGTTTCGCTGTGAGACTTCATTTCCCTTTGATAGCTTTTATGACAGTGCACGCATCTACCGGGACGTGCTGGGTGAAGCGGGGCTCCAGCGCTTCCGCGAGTTGGCGGAAACGGAATGGCGCAAGATCAAGCCGGTCGCCAGTCAGCCTGGTGACGGCAGAAGTTACGACGGCAGCCGCTGGCGTATCACGCACATCATGGAAACGCTGGCGGAGTTGAGCGGCGATATCGAGCAACTGGTGGCCATCAAGCAGCGCGACCTCTCGTCGGGTTATGACTACCTTGCAATTGCCGAGGTTTACGACAAGGCGCGACAAAAAGACAAGGCGCTCGAGTGGGCCGAGCGCGGGCTGAAAGCATTCCCGACTCAATTGGATGAGCGTTTGCGCGATTTCCTGGTCGCCGCTTACCTGAAGCGTAAGCGCAACGACGAGGCATTGAACCTCACCTGGTTGCGGTTCGAGGAACGGACCGGACTGGAAAACTACAAGAAGTTGCAGGGCATCGCTCAACATCTGGGCATTTGGGCTGAACAACGCGAACGTGCCCTGGCGCTGGTGGCGGAGGAAATTGCGCGCGACGCGGCAACGATCGATCGTTGGACAAAACAGGCACGAACGCCGGACCACTCCCTGCGCGTGGAAATCGCGCTATGGGAGAAGGACTTCGATGCCGCCTGGTGTGCGGCGCACGAGGGCATCTGCCACCGTAATTTGCTGATTGCGCTCGCCGGCAAGCTCGAAGCAGCGCGGCCCGGGGACGCGATCACGCTTTATCGCCGGGTTGTTCCGCCTATTGTCGGGCAAACGGGCAACGCCGCTTATGCGGAGGGGATCGATCTGATTCGCAAGATAGGCAACTTGATGAGGAACCTTGACCAGTCACGTGAGT
Organism: Betaproteobacteria bacterium; assembly: GCA_016192835.1. Classification (GTDB taxonomy): domain Bacteria; phylum Pseudomonadota; class Gammaproteobacteria; order Burkholderiales; family SG8-41; genus PALSA-1004. Next base: position 927 of record JACPTJ010000307.1, on the reverse strand, counting down.
TTGCTGACTATCTGGCGGAGTTACACGCGCAGTTCAAGCCGAAACGCAATTTCATCAAATTGCTCGATGCGGTGGCCCGGGCCCATGCGACCGGATCAAAGCGCTGAGGCGCCACCCTCGCCTGCATGCCAATGGCTGGTGTTCATGTAACGCTGGATTCGCTAGAATGTATCCAGAAAAGCGGAGAATAGCCATGCTCACGATCCACAAGAAAGTCCTGCTCGACGAAGCGAAGAATCCTGTCGCGGTCCAGATCGATTACGCCGACTGGGTTGAGATCGCCCGACGCTTGGGAATCGAATCGAAGATAGGCGAAAGCACTGCCCTGGAACAGTATGAAGGCGCCATTTCCCTGACGGAAGACCCTATGGCATTCCAGACTCGCATGCGTGAAGAATGGCGATGAGGTATTGCCTCGATACAAATACTGCAATCTATTTCCTCGCCGCGCGCCTGACCAAGCCGAGGCATGAAGCAACCTTTCAGCTCTAAACGCCGCTCCACGCTCGCTGCCGCGCTTGCCGCCGGCACGGCGGCGGCACTGTCATCCGCCTCCGCGCATGCGCAGCGCCGCAATCCGCTCGAGCGTCCGCCGCTCGGCAATTCGGCCGAGGAAAGCCGCGTGCTTGCGGTGCTCGACGACGTCTACCGCACGCAACGCTACCTGAGCGTGCCCGAGGCAGACGGACGGCTGCTGCGCGTGCTCGTTGAATCGGCCGGCGCGAAGCACGTGGTCGAAATCGGCACCTCGACCGGGTATTCCGGGTTGTGGCTCCTGATCGCGCTGATGAAAACGGGCGGGCGGCTCACGACTTACGAGATCGACCGCGGCCGCCATGAAGCGGCGCGCGCCAACTTCGAGCGCGCCGGAGCGCTCAAGCTCGCGGCGCTGGTGTTGGGCGACGCTCACGCCGAGGTTGCAAAACT
>JACPTJ010000306.1 GCA_016192835.1 Betaproteobacteria bacterium | reverse complement strand
GAGCGGCGTCGTGTCGAGCGTCCAGCTGTGCAGTCCAATCCGGTCGTGAAGGGGGCTCAATGAATTCTCCTTTCGGACGGATTTATTATAACTTCATCAATCGCGCGCTAGCCGGGAAATGGGATGAGGCGGGTTGGCGGTGTCAGATTCGCATTGCGAAAGGCCGCATTGATCGGGTAAAGTAGGGGAAATCGCGTTCCATCAAGAGAACCGGAGGAGCCCATGTTTTCGAGACTGAGCCGTGCGCTGGTTGCATCCATCGCGGTCCTGTTGCCGGCTGCTGTGCTGGCGCAGGCGTATCCGACCAAGCCGATTCGACTGATCGTTCCGTTCGCGCCAGGGGGCACCAACGACGTCCTGGGACGTATGGCTGCGATACACCTGAGCCAGACGCTGGGCCAGACCATGATCGTGGACAATCGTCCTGGCGCGGAAGGGGTCATAGGCACCGACCTCGCTGCAAAAGCGACGCCCGACGGTTACACCCTGGTCGTATTGTCCTCGGCTTACACGATGAACCCGGTGGTGCGTAAGCTGCCCTACGATACGCTCACGGCGCTGGAGTTCGTCGCCAAGATCGGGGCGAGCTTTTGCGTGTTGAGCGTCGGACCGTTGTTGCCGGTCAACTCGGTCAAAGATCTGCTGGCCACGGCGGAGCGCAGGCCGGGTGAGATAGTGTTGGCGAGCTCGGGGGGCTGGATGCACTTCGCCTCGGCGCTCTTCCAGGGTCTCTCGAAACAGAAATTCAACATCGTTCTCTACAAGGGCGGATTCCCTGCCATGATCGACGTGATCGGGGGGCAGGCCCACGCACACTTTGCCGTGAGCGTGCCTGCGCTCCCGTTCCTGCGTTCGGGCCAGCTCAAGGGCCTTGCGATCGGCGGCCTGAAGCGTACTGAGCTGCTGCCCGATCTTCCGACGCTCGATGAGGTGGGAGTCAAAGGGTACGATGCGGCGAACTGGTATGCCGTCGCGGCTCCGTCCGGCACGCCGCGGGCAATCGTGATGAAGCTGCACAACGAGATTGCCCGGTTCTTCACGTCACCCGAGATGCAGAAAAAGATGGTTGCCATGGGGGCCGAGATCGACATCAAAACGCCTGATGAGATGCGCAAGATCATCCCGGCCGAGATCGCCAAGTGGACCAAGGTCGCCATCGACGTGGATATGCCGCGGGCCGTAAAGTAGCCGGAACGGCCAAGCGGCAGGGCCGTGTTACGTCGAATGAGACGAGAACGCGACCGTGGCGGCGCGGGCGCGATCGTCGGTCTTGACGTTGACCAGCGCCACCCGGCCCTGATCCACCTGCTTCTGCGCGCGCTGCAGCGCGGCGCCGATGTCTTCCGGTTTCTCCACGTACTCCCCGTAACAGCCCAACCCCTCGGCCATCTTGTCGTAACGGGTAAAGCCGAGATCGCGCCCGGTTTTCTCGCGCTTCGGGTCCGCCGTCCAGCCGCCGTTGAGGCTGATCACCACGAGTATCGGGATCTTGTGCCGCACGGCCGTGTCGAGCTCCATCGCGTTCAGCCCGAAGGAACCATCGCCGTGGACCACGATGACTTGCTTGTCCGGACACGCAACCTTGGCGCCGACTCCAAAGGGCAGGCCCACACCCATCATTCCAAACGGACCGGAATTCAGCCGATGAGCGGGTGAAAAAGTCGGCATGGATTGGCGGCCGTAGTTCAGGATCTCCTGTCCGTCCACCACCAGAATGGCATCGCGCCGCATGAAGTTCTTGACTTCCTCGCACAGCCGCAACGGGTGTATCGGCGTCGCATTCATCGCCATGCCGCCTCCGGTCTCCTTGCGTTTCGTTGCTTCGCCCGCGCCGAGCTTCTCCCGCCAGGGCGCGAAACGCCCCGCGTCCACACGGCCCGGCAGCGCCGCCAGCAGCTGCTGCAGCACCGCCTTGCAGTCGCCGACGATTCCGATATCCACCTTGCGCGGGGACGACGAGATCTCATCCGCATCGATGTCGATTCGCGCAATCGTGGCATTGGCCGCAAAGCGCGGGGGCGCAGCGTGGCCGATGATGTAATTCATGCGCGTGCCGACGATCAGAATCAGGTCGGCATCGCGGAACGCGGAGGAGCGCATGGTGAGGAAGGACAGCGGATGATCGTCGGGCAGCACGCCGCGGCCTTGCGGTGTCGTGTAGAAGGGTATGCCTGCTTTTTCCACGAAGGCCTGCAGATCGGTCCACGCCTGCGACCAGATCACGCCGCTGCCGCTGAGTATGATCGGCTGCTTCGCCTTGGAAAGTGCATCGACCAGCGCATCGATACGCGCAGCCTCGCCCATCGGCCGCGGACGCAGCAGCGAACGGCCGCTCAGGCCCCAATCGACCTCGTCTTCGGAAATCTTGCCGTAAAGGATATCGGCCGGAAAATCGAGATAGACCGGCCCGGGCTTGCCGCCCATCGCCTTCTGGAAGGCCGTATTCACCATCTCGGGAATCCGCTTCAGATTGACGACGCGGTCGGCCCACTTGGTACAGCCCTTCATGATCGCGAGCTGGTCGATTTCCTGGAACACCTGCCTGCCGAACTGGCTGATGGGGCTCGAGCCGCCGATCGCCACGACCGGTGCACAATCGATCAGGGCGTTCGCAACGCCGGTCGTCAGATTGATCACGCCAGGACCGCTCGCCGCCATGCAGACGCCCGGTTTCTGAAGTAGCCGGCTATAGGCCTGCGCCATCAGCGCGGCGGCCTGCTCGTGGCGCACGTCGATTGGGCGTATCCCTTCTTTGGCGCACGCGGTTTCGGCGTGCATCATCGGCCCGCCCATGATGAAAAACAAATCTTTCGTGCCCTCGTTCTTCAGGGCGCGCCCCAGAATGTCATTGCCTGTCAGTTCCGCCATCGTCGTTTCTCCTAGTGTAGTGTGTCAAACAGATTGCTACTTATCTTCGCGAGCCAATGCCACCCCGTAGCGCAGGCGCCTCGCCTGCATGCGTTAACGAAGCAGGCGGGGCGCCTGCGCTACCCTGCTGCCTAATGTTGTGGAAATTACGGCGCAAACCGCTAGATGATCTTGTCCGCGCGCAGTGCGGCCACCTGCTCGTCAGTCATCCCAAGCCAGTCCTTGAGCGCCTCCGCACTGTGCTGGCCGAGCAAGGGTGCCGGTTTCACCACGGAGGGCTTGCCGTTAAAACGCACGGGCCAGCCCGCCATCTTGAACGGTCCGTTGGTCGGGTGCTGTACGGTCTGGATGATTCCTCGTTCCTCCATATTCGGATCGTTCATCAGTTCCAGGGTATCCCGCACAGCACCTGCGGGAACGGCAGCACCGATCACGCGCATCGCCTCGTACTTGTCGTGCTTGCGCGTCCATTCGCTGATGATGGCGTCCACTTCACTCTCTCGTTCCGCTCGCGCCATTGAAGTCTCGTAGCGTTTGTCGCCGATCAGGTCTTGGCGTCCGATCGCTTCGAGGAGTTTTGGCCAATGCTGCGGGTTGGCACGGCTGGTATAGACGTAAACGTAGTCATTCGGCCCCCCCGGCGCGCACGGATAGATATTGGACGGGGGATTGCCGCCTTCGATCGTTTTCGCGCCGGCACGGCGTGCCGGCTTTCCGGTCTTCGTGGTGACGGCAAACGCATTGCGGATGTAGTGCAGCATCGCATCCTGCATCGCCACACCCAGCCGCACACCCTGGCCGGTCTCTTTGCGCTTATAGAGAGACGCCAGAATGCTGATCAGCATCAGCATCCCGGTCCCCGTATCGCCAAGTGTCGTTCCCGGCTTGGCGGGCGGACCCTCCGGTTGACCGGTAATGCTCATCGTGCCCCCGCAGGCCTGGGCGATCATGTCGAAAGCCAGATTGTTCTCGTACGGACTACCCTCGCCGAAGCCCTTCACCTGTCCGTAGATGATGCCCGGATTGAGTTTGCTCAAGACGTCGTAGCCCAGACCCAGGCGCTCGATGGCCCCGGGCGCGAAGTTCTCCATGAAGACGTCGGCCTTGCGCGCCAGGTCCTTGACGATCTCGAGCCCGCGCGGGGATTTCAGGTTGACGGTGAGCGAGCGCTTGTTGGAGTTGTAGTTCAGGAAATAGGGATCATCCCGGTGAGGAGTCGTGGCGCCTGTCCGGCGCCCGGGATCGCCGCCGACCGGATTCTCCACCTTCACCACATCGGCACCGAGCCATGCCATAACCTGGGTACAGGAGGTGCCCGCCTCGAACTGCGTCAGATCCAGCACCCGGACGCCGGTCAGGCAACCCGGAGCCACGGCCTTCGTATCTGTCATCGGTTTCTCCAACGAAATCCAATCCCATGAAGGGTGCACCGAGGAAGCGTATGCACCTGCGCTCTGGTCAGCACCGTTTTGGAAGCAAGCTGCGCAAACTGCAACCCTACCCTCGTTGCAGCAATCAGTCTAGTCGCTTCGGCTGGGTTAACGCTATCGCACCCGCAACCGATACCACGGATGCGGCTGCCCCGGCACCCTGACGCGCAGGGTGTAAACCGAGGTGTAGGCGCAGCAAAACAACGTCCGCAGATCCGCGCCGCCGAACGCAAAGTTCACCGACTGTTCGGGAAACTTGATGGTTCCGATGTGCTTGCCGTCGGGGGTGAATACCCAGATGCCGCCCGGTCCGGTGCAGAAAACGCGGCCCAGGCTATCGACCTTGAGCCCGTCAGGTATGCCGGGCTCGTCACCTTCGTTCATGTCGGCGAAGATGCGCCGGCGCACCATCTTGCCCGCGGCGTCGACTTCGAGCGCATGGATATATTTCGACGAGCGCGTGTTCGCGACGTAGAGCGTGCGCTCATCCGGCGAGAACGCGAGGCCGTTGGGATATTCGCAGTTTGCCACCCGGTTGAGCGCGCCGTCGGGCGCCACGCGATAGACACATGCGCCATCCCAAAGATTGTTGACGCCGGCGGGAGGCGGTATTTCCCGCTCGGTGTAGGGCACGCGCTTGTCCGGATCGGTGAAGAAGATGCTGCCGTCCGAGCGGCACACCACGTCGTTGGGACGGTTGAAGCGCCCGCCTTTGAAGCGGTCGACCAGAACCTCGACCTTGCCATCGTGGCCGGTGCGCACGACGCGCCGGCCCGTTCCTTCACAATGGATCAAACGCCCCTCGAGGTCGAAGGTCGTGCCGTTGCCCCCGGCGGTCTCTCTGACAAGTTCCGGCGCCTGGCCAGGCGTCATTCGATACAGCTTGTTGCTGCGGAGATCGACGAAGTAGTAGTAGCCATCGGGATGCCAGAGCGGGCCTTCGGTAAAAACGAATCCGGTTGCGAGGCGCTCGGCTTCGGTGGTCTCCAGAATATCGGGCAGGTAGTTCGCGGCGGGCATGATTTGTTCCTTCTTTCCAGTTGATTTATCCGTCACTATACGGCATGTTGTACCTGTCAACAAAAAGGAGGGAAGCATGGTATCACTCAGCCGGCAGTTCGCGCAGTGGGTCGTTGGTCTGCGCTATGAAGATATCCCTCCCGCGGTGGTCGATCGCGCCAAGGGCGTCACGGTCCACACCCTCGCATCCGTGCTCATCGGCTCGCAAACGCGCGACGGCGGGCAGGCCGTAAAGCTCGTCACCGAAGAAGAGAGCGGCGTGCGCAACGGCGCCACCATCATGGTGAGCGGCGGCAAAGTGACGAAGGGCGGAGCCGCTTTCGCAAACTCCGAAATGGCGTTGGCCGGCGGCAAGTACGACACCTTCCGCATGCTGACGCATCCCAATACGGCGATCATCCCGGGCGCGCTCGTTGCAGCTGAAACCGCCGGCGCTTCCGGCAAAGACTTCCTCACGGGTCTCGCGGCAGGCTACGAGGTCATGGAGCGCATGGCATCCGACTTTATTCCGACGGTGATGTCGCGCGGCTTCCACCCCGGTCCGGTGTTCAGCATCTTCGGTGCTGCCGTCGCTGCCGCGAAAATCCTGCGCCTCACCGAAGATCAGGTGAACAGCACGATCGCGCTGTGCGCGAGCCTCGCGGGCACCAACATCGAAGGCATCCGCAGCGGCGGCCGGGCGCTACGCGAAGGCGCCGCGACCCGCAACGCGATGCTCGCCGTTGCGCTCGCGCGCGAGGGGCATGTCGGCGGCGAGACCGTGCTCGAAGGCGACGCCGGCTTCTATCACTCCTACACCGGCAACAACAAGGGCCTGCTCAGCTACAGCTTTGTCGGCGCCACCAGGACGAGCCTCGACAAGATCACCGCCGATCT
>JACPTJ010000305.1 GCA_016192835.1 Betaproteobacteria bacterium | reverse complement strand
CTTCGCGAGCGGGCACCCGTACGTGACGTTCACGCGGGCGCTTAAGGTGTTTAACCGGCTGCCGATCAAGCCCGAGGTGCGGGAAAACATCTACTCCAAGAACGCCATTGCCGCGCTGAAGCTGGATGGCCTCAAAGGTTAAGGTGAAGCCGGCGCGCGCTCGGTCGCGGCAGCCGGCGCCACGGGGGAACCAGCCGTTGCCGCTCACCGGACGTGCCCGCAGCCTCCTGGCGCGGTTTGAGCGGGAGCGCGGGTTCAGCCGCGAATGGCACCAGCATCTCGTCCGGCACGACCCGGACTTCTTTGCCCGCTACATCGGCTGGTCGTCGCACATGTACCAACGCGGCGCGCTGCCAATGCGCTACAAGGAGCTGATACTGATGGGCCTCGACGCCTCGTGTACCCATCAGCACGCGGAGGGGACCAGGGTCCACATGCGCAACGCCCTGCGATACGGCGCGAGCGTCGCGGAGGTCGTGGAAACGCTGGAACTCTGCACGCTCCTCGGCATTCACTCCTGCTCCCTGGCCATGCCGATACTCGCCGAAGTGCTTGCGGAGTCGCCGGGCGGCAGCGGTGCGCAGAGCGCGAAACCACGTGGTAAGAACAACCGCAAGATCGTCCGCGCCCGCCGGCGCAATGCCCGATAGTTTGCATCGAATTTGAAGAAGGAGAACCGCATGAAGAAACCTGCTAAGCCCACGGCGCGCTTGAGCCAGATCTCCGGCAGCGAGGTGCCGGTCGGCAAGCGGTACGGACCTTACGTTCACGAGTTGACCGATGTGATCGCGTCGACATGGACCAAGGCGCTCAACGACAAAGATCCAGCCTATGCCGATGACGAGGCGGCCCGTAAGGCCGGCTACAGCGGCCGGGTCGCGCCTCCGGGTACGATGACGCTGCACTTCCTGAAGGCGGCGATGGATGCGTGGGGCGGCATGCCGGTCGGCATGATTCTCGCGCGACAGGAAGTCGACTTTCACGCGCCGGCCCATCCGGGCGACAAGCTCGCGACCGAGTTCGTGATTCAGACCAAGACCATCAAGAAGGACCGCCCGTGGTTCGACCTCGAGATGACGACGAGGAACGACAAGGGGCAGACCGTCGCCGTCAGCCGGATCACCTGGATCATGGCTCACTGAGACCTGGCGGCAAATTTCGACAAACGGAGAGAACGCATATGGCACGACGATTCGGAGCTGTCAAAGTTGGGGAAGTACTGCCGAGCGTGGCGGGAATCATTACTCAGGAGACCATCAACGACTACGCCGACATGTCGGATGACTACAATCCGCTGCATGTTGATCCCGACTTCGGTCGTAGCACGCCGTACGCGAGCACCATCGCGCACGGCCCTATCCCCATGGACTTCGCGCTCCAGATGCTGAAGCAGTGGATCGGTGCCGCCTGGCCGACCGGTGCCAGCATCAAGAGCAAGTTTATCGCCGCCTCGAAGCCGGGGGATCGCATCACAGCGAGCGGTCATGTGGTGAGAACGGAGCCGGCCAGTTCGCGGGTCGTCTGCGAGTTCACCTGCGAGAACCAGGCCGGCGAGCGGGTGATCGTCGGCGAGCTCGAGTGTGTCCTGGAAAACTAAGCCGCCAGCCGTGTTTGCATCTTGCATGACTGCGGCCCCGCGCAGCTCCCGGGATGAAGCCTGACTCAGGATCAACGGTTTTTTTGTTCGCATCGAAACGGAAGTAATTATCCAACCTGGAGGTTAAGCACATGGTAAAGGAAGCATCGCGCCTCACATTCGGGCCCCCTCGACCACCGACGTGGTCGAAGGGATCAACGTCCCGCGTATGCGCGCGGAGCGCGCGGCCCGCGCCCGGAAGGAAATGATCAAGCGGAAAATCCCGGTCGCTCTCGTGACGGGATCCGAGAACGTCCGCTACCTGGTTGGTTTCTATTGGGGGGAGTTCGTAAACCAGCTCTCCTACGTTCTTTTCTTCGCGGAAGGGGACCCCATCCTCTTCGCGCACGCCGGCTGCTACCAACAGATGCCTGACCAGAACCCGTGGATCAAGGAGTGGCGCATCGGGAGGTCCTGGCTTGGCGGCATCGGGGGGCCGAGCGCTACCGCCCAGGAAACCAAGAAGTTCGCGCAGGAAATCAAAAGCGAACTCGCCGAGCGCGGACTAGCGACGGAGCAGCTCGCCGTGGTGGACTTCGATGTCACTGCCTGGAACGCGCTCCAGCGCGAAGGACTCAAGCTCATGGATGGCTCGGAGTGGTTGCTCGAGGCCGCCAAGATCAAGACGATCGACGAGATCAACTGCCTGAAGATGACGGCCTCCATCGCGTGCGTAGGCTACGACTCCGCGGTTCGGAACCTTCGCGCCGGGATGACGCAGGGCCAGATCAGCCGGATCGTCACCAACGCGATCGGCGAGGCCGGGGCTGAGTTCGCGCGCGGGCGCTTCCTGTCGGGGCCGCTCTCGTTCGAGCGCGGCGTCAGCTTTGTCGACCGCCGCATCGAGCACGGGGACCTGCTCTATATGCCGACCTGCGGCACCTCCTACATGGGCTACGCCGCCTGCCTCTACCGCCAGTTCGTCGTCGGACGCAAGCCGACCGGGCGCGAGGTCGGCTGGTACAACGAGATGCGGGATCGGATCGACAAGGTCATCGATGCCATCGGCCCGGGCGCTACGACTGCGGACGCGGCGAAACATTTCCCGCCCGCCTCGAAGTGGGGTTACAAGGACGAGGCCGAGGTGCTGACGGTGGAAATTGGCCACGGCGTCGGGCTCGTCAACCCGGGGGGCAGGCACGCGCACTACAACCCGCCGGTCATCAACCGGCAGTGGTCCATGGAGCATCCCCAGGTCTTCGAGCCCGGGATGGTGATCGCGGTGGAGAGTCTTGAAGGCGAACACCGGGTGGGCGGCGTGCGGCTGGAGGATATGATGGTCGTGACGGAGACTGGCGCGGAGATAATTGACTTCTACCCGCGCGACAACATACTCGTCGCCGGGGACTGAAAGGCGGATTGCGAGAAAGGCGCTCGGTTGCCAAAGACGGATCGCGAGACATGCAACCCGATGCACCCGAGCTGCTGACCTTTTACGCCCGCATGGCGCTGATCCGCCGCGCCGAGGAGCGGCTCGCGAAGCTTTTCGCCGACGGGGAGGTGCCCGGGTTCGTGCACCTCAGCACGGGTCAGGAAGCGGTCGCCGTCGGTGTTTGTGCGGCACTGGTGGATGCGGATACGATCGCTTCAACGCATCGCGGACACGGGCACGCGCTTGCGAAAGGCGTGGCGCTCGACGGTTTCTTTGCCGAAATCATGGGGCGCGCGAGCGGCCTGTGTGCCGGACGGGGCGGTTCGATGCACGTCGCCGAGATGCGCGTCGGCATGCTCGGCGCGAACGGCATCGTGGGCGGTGGGCTGCCGATTGCGGTGGGCAGCGCGCTTGCCCACCAGGTGAAGCACCGGCCGAATGTCGCAGTCGTCTTCTTCGGCGATGGCGCGATGGCCGAAGGCGCGCTGCACGAATGTCTGAACCTCTCCGCACTGTGGAAGCTGCCGCTCGTGTTCGTGTGCGAGAACAATGGCTGGAGCGAATTCTCGCCGCTGGCGCGCCAGTTCGGCGCGCCGCTTGCAGCGCTCGGTGCGGCCTTCGGCATTCCGCACGAAAAACTCGATGGCATGGACGTCGAGCTGGTAGCGGCCGCTGCACGGCGGCTGGTAGCAGCGGCGCGCTCGGGGCAGGGTCCGCACATCCTGGAATGCAGCACGCAGCGTTGGCGCGGCCATTACGAAGGCGACCCGCAGAAGTATCGCGACGCCGATGAACTGGCGCAGGCGCGCAGCCACGATCCGCTCGTGGTCGCTGCAGCCCGGCTCACTGCACAAGGTATTCCCGCCGATCGGCTGCGCGCGATCGAGGAAGAGATTGCCTCGCGCATCGATGCCGCGGTGGCGGCCGCGCGCGCGTCCGCGGAACCCGAATTCGCATCTGCATCCGCCGGAGTGTACGCAAGCGCGGGAGCGGCCCATGCCTGAAGTGCGTTACGCCGCAGCCATCAATCGCGCGCTGGCCGATGCGATGACGGCGAACGAGTCGGTCGTCGTCTTCGGTGAGGACCTGGCGGTACCCGGCGGACCCTTCGCCGTGACGCGCGGGCTGCTCGCGAAATTCGGCGCCGAGCGGGTACGCGATACCCCGATCTCAGAGGCGGCGATTGTCGGCGCGGCGGTTGGCGCGGCGCTCTCGGGGCTCAGGCCGGTAGTCGAGATCATGTTCATGGATTTCCTGACCTTCGCGATGGACGCGCTCGTCAATCAGGCCGCGAAGGCGCATTTCATGTTCGGCGGGCAGTGCAGCGTGCCGATGGTGGTGCGTACGCCGCACGGCGGAGGTCTTAACGCGGGGCCGCAGCATTCGCAATGCCTCGAGGCCTGGTTCGCGCACGTGCCCGGCCTGAAGGTCGTCGTGCCGAGCAACCCGGCCGACGCGTATGGTCTGCTGCGCGCGGCGATCGATGACCCGAATCCGGTGGTGTTCGTCGAACACAAGGCGCTCTACGCGTCGAAGGGGGACTTGCCCGAGCTGCCGGAACCGGTGGCAATCGGAGTGGCACGCATTGCCCGGCCGGGTCGCGACGCGACGATCGTGACCTATGGCGCATGCGTTGCGCTCGCGTTGCAGGCGGCGCAGACGCTCGCGGCGGAAGGCATTGAAGCCGAGGTGATCGATCTGCGCTCGGTGCAGCCGTGGGACCACGCGACAGTTCTTGATTCAGTGCGCCGAACGCGACGCCTGGTGGTGGCGCACGAGGCGGTCACCGCGTTCGGCATCGGCGCCGAGATCGCCGCTCACGTTTCGGAGCACGCATTCCGGACCCTGGCAGCGCCCGTGCTGCGCGTCGGCGCCGAATTCATGCCGGTGCCGTTCGCGCGTTCGCTCGAGCGCAAGTATCTGCCCGATGGCGCGGATATTGCAGCGGCGGTGCGCCGTTCCGTGCAAAAGCCGGCGCTGCTCACATAGCGCTGTTGTTATCGAAAAAGTTACCGCACGCAAAGAGTCATCCACCACGCAAGATTCGGGAGGAAATGCCATGAACTCACGATCCTCGATTATGGTAACCGTTCCACGCGTCATGAGTGCGCTCGTTGGACTCATACTGACTTCGGTCGTTTCGGCAGCCGGGGCGCAGGCCACTTACCCGGTCAAACCCATCCGGATCGTCTCGGGGTTCGCTCCGGGAGGCACCAGCGATTATCTGGCGCGGGTCGTCGGCCGCGTACTGACCGAGGCGTGGGGCCAGTCGGTCGTCGTGGAAAACCGCGTCGGCGCCGGCGGCATGATCGGGGCGGAAGTGGTCGCGCGTGCGACACGGGACGGCTATACGCTGTTTATGGGATCGGTGACCACCCATGCAATCAACCCGGCGCTCTACACCGCCTTGCCCTTCAGCCTCCAAAATGATTTTACGCCCGTTGCCGGCGTTGCGGCCGTCCAGACGTTAATGGTTACGCGCCCTTCGGGGCCCCTGCGTTCAGTGAAAGATCTCATCGCGCTGGCCAAGTCGCGGCCGCAGCCACTCAATTACGGCTCGGCAGGAGTCGGGTCGATAGCGCACATGGGGACCGCGCTGCTCAGCTACACAACCGGCTTGAAAATGACGCACGTGCCTTACAAGGGCGAGGGACAGGCGGCGATCGATGTCATTTCGGGCCAACTCGACTTCATGCTTGGCAACATGCCGTCCGTGATTGGGCTGGTCCGCTCGGGCAAGCTGCAAGCCCTGGCAGTCGGCGGAAAGGAACGCTCGCCGCAACTCCCGGATGTCCTGACGATCGCCGAGGCCGGCGTACCCGGCTACGAAATGACCGGTTGGTATGTCTTGTTCACTACCGCCAAGGTGCCGCGCGACGTGCTCGTGAAGCTGAACGCCGAAGTCGTGCGCGGACTGCAGCGCAACGATACGCGTGAGCTGCTGGCGACCCAGGGTGCCGACTCGATGTCGGGTTCGGTCGATGAAATCGCTGCTTTGGTGCGTTCCGAGCTGGCCAAGTGGGCGAAGGTCGTGTCCGGGTTGGGCCTGAAAGTGAACTAGCCCGTCCGGGCCCGCATGGACCTGATCGGGACCCGGTGCCTGCGCGATCTCCTCGAGGAGAAGGTTGCGCTTTGCCCGCACCGCGAGTTTCTCGTGTGCGAGGACCGGTCCGACGGCGTCCGGACCTTTACCTACGAGGAGTTCGACCGCCGCGCCGCCGCGTCAATCAACTCGCGAACGGGCTTCGTGGCGACGGCATCGCAGCCGGCGAGAAGGTAGCGGTCCAGCTCTTCAACTCCCCCGAACTGCTGATCACGTGGTTTGCCTTGGCGAAACTCGGGGCGGTAATGGTCCCCTCGAACACGGCCAACGTCGCAGGTGATCTCCAGTACCTCCTCGATTCCTCCGATGCTACGACGCTGATCACGGAGCCCGCGTTCATCGGCCGCTTCGAGGCCGTCCGTGCCGATTGCCTGCGCGTGCATCGGGTCTTTCTTGCTCGCACCGATTCCGCCCCGTCCGGCGTCCGCCTCTGGGACGATCTGTGGCGGGGGCAGTCTGCTTCGCTGTCCCGGATTCCGATCGACAGCGAGGCGATCGCCGAACTCATTTACACTTCGGGGGCGACGGCGCGGCCGAAGGCCGTGATGATCACGCACGCGAACTGCCTCTGGTCCGGGGAGCGCGATTCGAAGCACTTCCGGCTCGCGCCCGGCGAGCGGAACCTGACGGCGCTGCCGTGCTTTCACGTCAACGCGCAATCGTACTCGGTGCTGTCAACGATGACCGTCGGCGGCACCGTGGTAATAATGGAAGCGTTCAGCGCGACGAAGTTCTGGAACCAGGTCCGCCGTCATCGCGCCAATGTCGTCAGTCTCGTGGCGCCGTTGCTGCGGATGCTCATGGCGCAGGCGCCGCAGCCCACCGACCGCGACCATTGTGTCCGCCTGGCGATCTTCGGCCTCAACTGCACCGAGAGGGAGCACGAGGATTTCCAGTCGCGGTTCGGCGTGCCGCTCTTGAAGGGCTACGGTCTCACCGAGGCAATGACGATGGTGTCGCGGGCGCCGCTCGACGGCGACCCACACTGGCCGTCCATTGGCCTCCCGGCGCTGGATCGGGAGGTCAAGTTGGTGGACGAGCGCGGCGCGGAGGTGCCGAAGGGGCAGGTCGGTGAGATTGCCGTTCGAGGGGTTCCGGGCCGGACGATCATGAAGGGCTACTATAAGAATCCCGAGGCAACTGCCGAAGCGCTGAAAGACGGGTGGCTTCTTACCGGAGACACGGCATGGATGGACGGCGCCGGTTACCTGTACTTCTTCGAACGGAAGAAAGAGGTTAGAAAGAGGTTATCAAGGTCGGCGGCGAGAACGTATCGGCGGTAGAGATAGAGCAGACGCTGGCCGAGCACCCCGGAGTCGCTGAGTGCGCTGTCCTTGGCGTTCCCGATGCGGTGAAGGACGAAGCCATCAAAGTCTTCGTCGTGGCGCGGCCCGAGGCCGGATTGACGGTTGCGGAGGTGCAGGCGTTCTGCGCGGGGCGACTCGCGAAATTCAAGGTTCCGAAGTTTGTGGAGTTTCGTGATTTCTTGCCGAAGACTTCAATCGGCAAGATCGAAAAGAAGCTGCTGCGGGTACAGAAGTGATCCCAAAAACAGATTTCAGCCGCCGATGAACGCCGATGGACGCCGATAAGAGCATAAGAAGCGTAGGGTGTGCTCCGCGAAGCGGAGCGCACCAGCATGATCGGTGCGCAAGCGCACCCTTGTCCTTCCCCCTTGATGGGGGAAGGTTGAAATGGGGGTGTGTGTGAATTGCTCTCCCACAGCGAGGAAAGCACTTTGAGCGAGATTCGTCAACTGGTGATGCCCAAACTCGGGCTCACCATGACTGAAGGGATGGTGTCCGAGTGGCCGATCGCGGAAGGCCGGCGCTTCGAGCGCGGCGCGATATATCTTGTGGTCGAAACCGACAAGGTGACGAACGAGATCGAGGCGCCGGAGGCTGGAAGGATCGTGCGCATCCTGGTGCCGCAGGGCGAGACCGTGGCGGTTGGTACCGTGCTCGCCGAGTGGAGGGCTGAAGCTTCCGAGGCGGGGCTGGCGCAGGCGGTCTTGCCTGCGCAGCCGGTCTCGGAGATCGCCGACCCGCGGAGAAAAAAAGCGAGCTCAGTCGAGATGGCCGCAGCAAAGCGATTGACCGAGGCGAAACAAACCATCCCGCACTTCTATCTCTCGGCAGAGATCGAAGTGAGCAGGCTTCAGGGCCTGCGCGCCGAATGGAACGCCAGGGGCGATCGGTCGCGCGTCACACTGACGCACCTCTTCATCGCCGCCACGGCGCGGGCGCTCGCCAGGCATCCGGAACTGAACCGCGTCTGGGATGGCGACGGTTTTATCGAGTTCGACGGCGTTGACATCGGCGTTGCAGTCGACACCGAACACGGACTGCTCGTGCCGATGCTGCGCGGCGCGCACGGCATGAGCCTCGCCGATCTGGCGCGCGAAGTCGGCATACTCGTGGCGCGCGCCCGTGCGATGGCCCTTACCGCCGCTGACGTCGGCGGTGGCGCGATCACGGTGTCCAACGCCGGCATGCATGACGTCACTTGGATGGCGTCGATCATTAATCCGGGCCAGGCGGCAATTCTCGGAGTCGGAGCGGAGCGCAAGGTGTTTCGGCCTGACGAGCAGGGCGCGCCTCGCCTTGCGCGCGAGGTGTGCGTGGTGCTCTCATGCGATCACCGCGTGCTCGACGGCGTGAAGGGGCTCGCGTTCTTAAACGAAGTACGCCGTACGCTGGAGGCGCCCGAGGCGCTGTTCGTATAAAGAGGAAAATAGGGTCAGAGGAAAATAGGTGTAGATTTTCCACGCATTGCCAGCACTCGGCCATGGAAACGTTACACTGACTCTTTTTGAAAAAGGAGCGCGCATGCTGACAGGCACCGTGCAATGGACGGCGCAGGAACGCGTGACACACGGCAAGCCGGCGGCCGAAGCCGTCCGTGAAGAGATCGAACGCATCGGTGCAAAGCGCGTGCTGCTGCTTACCACGCACTCGCTCACGAACAGCCGGCTGATCCGGGACGTGGCCTCGGCTCTGGGCGATCGCTGCGTGGGCCGGTTCGCCGCGATACGCGCCCATTCGCCGCGTGAAGCCGTAATCGCCGGTGCCGAGCTCGCGCGCGAGGTCGAGGCGGACCATCTGCTCGCCGTCGGCGGCGGCTCGGTGACCGATGCGACCAAAACCATGCTGCTCGCACTGTGGCGCGGAATACGCGACGTCGAGGCATTGTCAGCGCTG
>JACPTJ010000304.1 GCA_016192835.1 Betaproteobacteria bacterium | reverse complement strand
GCTTATCATGGAGCGTGAGTTGGGATGAGGACTTGAAGCGCATCGAAACCTCGGGGTGGGTGGGTGCAATCCGTATTATGACGAATACCGCCGACGAATGCCTAGCATTGACGCGATCAGCCGAGTGATTGCCAACAAGGCGGGCGAGCTGCTGGGCCAGCGATATAGTAAAGTGGGCGAAAATGATCAAGCCAAACCGGAGTCAAGTCCGAATGAATCTTAAAACGCCGCGCACGCGGTTGAAACGCCTGCCCAAGCGCGGCGCGCACGATTTTGCAACGATGGCCGCCGTGATCCCGACCGGATACGGCCGCAAAGGCCGCACGCTTTACATCCATGGCTCGTTCGCGAGCCGCATGCTGAACGAGCTCGCAACCGGCATTCCAATGTGTCTGACCGTGACGCTCGTCGACGGACTGGTGCTCGCGCGCTCGGGTTTTCATTCGTCGGTCAACTACCGCTCGGTGGTGGTACTCGCCAAGGCGACGGTGGTTGAAGGCGAAGAGAAGGGCACCGCGCTCGAAATCATCTCCGAACAGATCCTGCCCGGGCGCTGGGCCGATATTCGCCGGCCGAATCGCAAGGAACTGAAGGCAACCCTGGTGCTCAAACTCCGCATCAACGAAGCGTCCGCCAAGATCCGCACTGGCCCGCCGAAGGATGACGAGGAGGATTACGCACTCAAGTGCTGGGCCGGCGTGCTGCCGTTGCAACTCACGCCGGGAAAACCGGTAGCCGATCCGCGGCTGCCGGCAAATATCCCAGTTCCGGATTACGCGCGGAAGTTTCCACGCCCGGGCCGCAAGAAGTAATCCCAGAAAAAGCTATTTCAACGCAAAGACGCAAAGTTCGCAAAGAAAGTTAGAGCCTTAATTTCGGTGTAGGGTGCGCTTGCGCACCGGTTGCCGGATGGTGCGCAAGCGCACCCTACACCAATTGCAATTCCCCGTGGCTTGCCACGGGGATCAATAGGCGGTCCAGCCGCCGCCGAGCGCGTTCATGAGATCGACGGTGTAAGAGAGGTACAACTGGCGGTTGCGCGCGAGCGCGAGCTGCGCGTCATTCAGGGTGCGCCGCGCATCGAGTACTTCGAGATAAGCCGAATAGCCCGCCTCGTAGCGCAGCGTGGCGAGGCGCAGCGTATTGCGCGCCCGCTCGACACGGTCGCGCAAATCCTGTTCGGCATCGGCGGCAAGTCGCACATTCGAAAGCGCATCGGCGACTTCGCGAAAAGCTGTCTGGACGGCGCGCTCGTAGACCGCCGCAGCCTGCCGCGCGCGGGCTTCAGCCTGCTCGGTGCGCGCGGCGTAACGGCCAGCATCGAAGATCGGCCCGACCGCGCCCACACCGATCGACCAGATTCCGCTGCCGCTCGAGAACAGATTTGCCAGATCCGCGCTTTGCGCGCCGAGTGCGGCCGTCAGGCTGAAGGTGGGGAATTGGGACGCCCGCGCGACGCCGATCTGCGCGTTTGCCGCGATGAGCGCGGCTTCAGCCTGGCGCACGTCGGGCCGGCGTTCGAGCAGCGTGGAAGGCAGACCTGGAGGCGGCATCGGTGGCGCCGGAGCCGGATGCTGATCGCCCGCGCCGAGCTTCAGATCGGGCGCGCCCGTGAGCAAGCCGAGCTGATGGACTGTCGCCTCGCGCAGCCGCTGCAGGTCCTTGATCTGGGCGGCGAACTGGGCGCGGTTCGCTTCGGCCTGATTGACATCGAGCTCGGACACCAGTCCGGCTTCAGCGCGCCGGCGTGCAATGTCGGCTGAATCGACGGTGGCTACCAGCGTTTCGCCGGACACGATGATCTGCGCATCGAGCGAGCGCACGTTGAAGTAGGACCGCGATATGGCGGCTGCGAGTGTCAGCGAGACCACATCCCGCCCGTAACGGGTTTGAAGGTACTGCGCGCGCGCAGCTTCCCTCAGCCGCCGCAGGCGTCCCCAGAAGTCGATCTCGAAAGAGGTGTTGGCGGAGAGCTGGAAGTTGTTGCGGATCGCCGTTGCGCCCGGCGGGAGCGGGGCGGCGCGCGTGCTCGAGCGGGCGCGTCCGGCGAACGTGTTTGCGTCGATCTCGGGGAGCAGGGTCGCATTCGCTTCGCGCAGAGCCCCTTCGGCTTCCTCGAGCCGCGCGGCGGCGAGCTTGACGTCCGTGTTCTGCGCGAGGCCCGCGGCGACGAGCTTGTCGAGCAGCGGATCCTCGTAAAGCCGCCACCAGTTGGCGGGCACGGGCACTGCCGCGCTCGCGCCTGCCGCATCCTCGGGATAGCGGTCGGGCAGATCGAACTGCGGGCGCTGGTAGTCGGAGCCCAAAAGCGTGCAGCCGCCGAGCGCCAGCGCGAGGAGGAGCATTGCACTCCGTGACCTCATGTGGACTTCCGCGCGGTTTCAGCTTGCGGCTCGGGCGGTGCTTTCTCTCCCATTTTCCGGCGCCGCGCGAACAGCGTGAAAAACAGCGGCACGAAGATCGTCGCGACGAAGGTTGCAAACAGCATGCCGCCGATTACACCCGTCCCCATCGAACGGCGTGCGGCCGCGCCCGCGCCGCTTGCGACGGCGAGCGGCAGCACGCCGAAGACAAAAGCGAGCGAAGTCATGATGATCGGACGGAAGCGCAGCCGCGCCGCCTGGATCGCGGCATCGACAGGCCGCATCCCGGCGAGCAGGCCCTGCTGCGCGAACTCGACGATCAGAATCGCGTTTTTCGCGGCCAACCCGATCAGCACCACGAGCCCGATCTGGAAATAAATGTCGTTTTCCATGTTGCGCAGCCACACCAACAGCAGCGCCCCGGCCACCGCGAATGGCACGGCGAGCACCACCGCGGCGGGCAGGCGCCACCGCTCGTAGAGCGCGGCGAGAATCAGATACACCATCACGATCGCGAAGCCGAAGGCGAATATCGATGCGCTGCCCGTGCGCTTTTCCTGGAAAGCCTGCCCCGTCCACGCCATGCTGTAGCCCGCCGGCAGGGTTTCACTTGCCACCCGCTCGACCGCTGCAATCGCCTCGCCCGAGCTCACGCCCGGCTTGCCGCTGCCGAGCACTTTGGCCGCGAGAAAGCCATTGTAGCGCTCGACCTGTTCGGGTCCGACGATGCTGGTGCTGCGGATCAGCGCCTTTAACGGAATCATCTCGCCGGTGGTGTTTGAGCGTACGTATACCGTGCCGACGTCGTCGGGCTGTGCACGATAGGATGCGTCGGCCTGGACCTGCACCCGGTAGGTGCGGCCCGACATGTTGAAATCGTTCACGTAGAGCGCGCCCATCGTGCTTTGCAGAGCGTCGAAGACGTCCGAGACCGGGACGCCGAGCGCCATCGCCTGCTCGAGATTCACTTCCACGAAAAGTTGCGGCACGGTCGGACGGAAGAAGGTGTTGATGCCCTGCAGTTGAGGATGGTTGGACAGCGCACCCGTAAACGTCTGTACGACTTGCGCAAGCTGCCGCGCGTCCGAGTCGGCGCGCGCCTGCACGTAGACCTCAAAGCCGCCGGCGGTGCCGAGGCCGCGAATCGCGGGTGGATTGAAGCCGAGCACGATGCCGTCGGGAAAGGTCATGCCCATGCGCGAAATTTCACCGGCGAGCGCCGGGGCCGTTTTCTGGCGCTCGTCCCAGGGCTTGAGCAGGATAAAGCTCGTGCCTGCGTTCGGCTTGTTGCCGCCACCGATGATGTCGCGGCCCGGGGCGACGAACATGTGGTTGACTGCCGGGTCCTTCGCGAGCCGCTGCTGGAACTGTGCGCCCGTCGCAGCGGTGCGCTGAAGCGTCGCGCCGTCCGGGAGCATGATCGCGCTGATGAGATAACCCTGATCCTCAGGTGGAACGAAGCTCGCCGGGACCCGTGCGAAAAGCAGCGCCGTGAGGGCGAGCACGCCCACGAACGCGAGTCCGCTCCAAAGGCGCCGCTTCAACGCGGAGTTGACCATCCACAAGAAGCCCGCTGTGAGTTTGGCGAAACCCATGTTAAAAGGGTGGAACAGACGCGACTCGTGCTCGCCCGGCTTCAGGAGCAGCGCGCACAGCGCCGGCGTCAGCGTAAGGGCCGTCAAGCCCGACAGCAGAACCGCGATCGCCACCGTTACCGCGAACTGCTTGTAGAGCTGGCCGGCGATCCCGCCCAGGAACGCCACCGGAACGAACACTGCACAGAGCACGAGCACGATCGCGACCACCGCGCCCGACACTTCGTGCATCGACTCGATCGCCGCTTCTTTCGCTGCCATTTTCTGCTCGCGCATCAGTCGCTCGACGTTTTCCAGCACGACGATCGCATCGTCGATCACGATCCCCACCGCGAGCACCATGGCGAAGAGCGTCAGCGTGTTGATGGAAAAACCGAACGCGTAAAGTCCGGCGAACGTGCCGATGAGCGATACCGGCACTGCGATCATGGGAATGAGAGTCGCGCGCCAATGCTGCAGAAAAACGAACACGACGAGCAACACCAGCACCGCAGCTTCGGCGAGCGTGATCACCACTTCTTTGATGGAGGCCCGCACGACGTGCGTGGTGTCGAATGGAATGAGGTAGTCCATCCCCTGAGGAAAGACGCCCTTGAGCTCCGCGATGCGCGCTTTAAGGGCGGCGGCGACGTCGAGCGCATTGGCTCCGGTTTGCAGGAACACCGCCATGCCCACCGAAGGCTTGCCGTCCACTGTGGCGGACGTATCGTAGCTCTGGGCGCCGAGCTCCACGCGTGCGATATCTCTGATTCGCAACACCCCGTCCGGCCCGCCCGCGCGCACCACGATGTTGCCGAACTGTTCGGGCGTGACAAGCCGGCCTCGCGCGGTAACGGTGTAGGTCAGCGCCTGACCGGCGGGCGCGGGCTCTGCGCCGATCCTGCCCGCGGCATACTGCTGGTTCTGCGCGCGGATCGCACTCGCGATGTCGGTGGGCGTTACGCCCAGACGCGCCATCCTGTCCGGCTGCAACCAGACGCGCATCGAATAGCCCGAACCGAAAAGCAGGACATCACCGATGCCGGGAAGCCGCTTGATCTCATCGATCAGGTTGACCGCAGCGTAGTCGGCCATGGACACAGTGCTGTGTTGCCCGGTGGTCGAGACCAGGCCGATCACGAGCAGGATGTCGTTCGAGCGTTTCTGCACGATCACCCCGTTACGCCGCACTTCCTCCGGAAGTCGCGGCAGCGCCACCTGCACGCGGTTGTTGAGCTGGAACACGGCGGTGTCTACGTTCGTGCCGACCTCGAACGTCGCGGTGATCGCGACCGTGCCATCCGCGGCCGCGCTCGAGTTGAAGTAGATCATCTTCTCGACGCCCGAAAGCTGCTCTTCGAGCGGTGCTGCGACGGTCTTGGCGAGCGTCTCGGCGCTCGCGCCCGGATAGACCGCGGTGATCGTCACGGTCGGCGGCGCGATCTCCGGATACTGGGCGATGGGCAGTATCTGCGACGCGATGAGACCGGCGAGCGTGATGATGATCGCGATAACGCTGGCGAATATGGGGCGATCGATGAAGAAACGCGAGAAATTACCCATGACGATACGCTGCTCAGCGCGCTGCGGCGGGCGGCGGGTCGCTTTTTGGAGCAACCGGCGGTGCGGCAGGCGCGGCGCCGGGCGCGTGTGGCTGAACGAGAGCGCCGGGCCGCAGCTTCATCAGATTATCAACGATCACGGCGTCGCCCGGTTTGAGACCGCCGGTGACGATCCAGTCGCTGCCTATCCAGTTCGCCGTCTGCACGGGTCTCAGCGTCGCCTTGCCGTCGGCTTCGGCTATCCACACCATGCGTCCCTGTTCCATTTGCACGACCGCCGCTTGGGGTACCAGGAAGGCCTGCTGCTCGCCGGCGATAATCCGGACTTTGGCAAACTGTCCCGGCAGCCATTTGAGCGAGGGGTTCTCAAATTCGGCGCGCAGCTGCACGGTGCCCAGTTTCGGATCCACGGTGGAACCGGTGAAATTGAGCCGGCCATTGCTGGCCGCGGCACTACCGTTGTCGTTGAGCAGCCTTACTTGCGCGCGTTTCTCCGCGCCGCGGATGCGCTGGAAATCGGGCTCGGCGAGCGAGAACCGGACCCAGACCGGATTCACCTGCGTAAGTGAAGTGAGCAGACTGGATTCGGTGTTCGCCGTGACGAGGCTTCCTTCGGAGCGCAGCGCGCGCCCGGCGATGCCGCCGATCGGCGCCTTGACGTTCGTATAGGAAAGATTGAGCTCGGCCTCGGCGAGCCGCGCCTGCGCCCCCTCGATAGCTGCGGTGGATTGCTTCAGCGTCGATAGTGCTTCGTCGTATTCCCGCTGGCTGATCGCCTTGCTCGACGCGAGCGATTTCAGGCGCCCGGTTTCGCGCTGGGCCTGCTCCTGGCGTGCGCGCTCCTGCGCGAGCGCCGCGTTCGCCTGTGCGACGGCAATCTCGTAAGGCGCGCGGTCGATCACGAAAAGCACAGCGCCCGCGTTCACAGGCTCGCCTTCGGCATACAGGCGCTTCTCGACAATTCCAGTGACGCGCGCGCGAATCTCGACCTCGCGCGAGCCCTCCGCCCGGCCGACGGCCTCGAGCGCGATCGGCACGCGCTGAGACTCGACACGCTTGATGGTGACCGGCATTGCGGGAGGTGCGCCGCCCGGTGCACCCTTGGCGGTGGGGCTCGCCTCTTGTTTGCTGCAGGCAAAAAGGAATATAACAAGGCTCGCACACAACAGTTGGCGCGTACGCGCGCCGGTACCGTGCGCACGTTTTTCGGCAAGCAGGCGGAAGTTCATACGGAGAGAGGGACCGGAATGTGGACGCAGGAAGGCGCTATTATAAGCAATCCCGGCTGTCATCGTTGCGCTGCTCTTCGACAGTGCGATTGGTGTAGGGTGCGCTTGCGCACCGGTTGCCGGATGGTGCGCAAGCGCACCCTACACCGAAATTGAAATGGAGGCGATATGATCACCTTGCGCAAAGCCAATGAACGCGGCCATGCCGATCACGGCTGGCTCGACAGCTACTTCAGCTTCTCGTTTGCCGAGTACCACGATCCGCAGCACATGGAGTTCTCCAGCCTGCGCGTGATCAACGAGGATGTCGTGCAGCCCGGCAAGGGTTTCGGCACGCACGGCCATCGCGACATGGAAATCATCACGTATATCCTTGCAGGCGCGCTCGAGCACAAGGACAGCATGGGCAACGGCTCGGTGATCCGGCCCGGCGACGTGCAGCGCATGAGTGCGGGCAGGGGCGTGCAGCACAGCGAATTCAATCCATCCCAAAGCGAGCTCGTGCACCTGCTGCAGATCTGGATCGTGCCGAACGTCCGCGGCATCGAGCCGGAGTACGAGGAGACGCATTTCGATGCGGCGTCGAAACGCGGCAGGCTGCGGTTGATCGCATCGAGCGAGGGCCGCGACGGCTCGGTGACCATTCATCAGGACGCCAGCGTGTATGCGGCGATGCTCGACGGCGCAGAACGCGCAAGCCACGCGCTGGCGCCGGGGCGCAAAGCTTACGTCCATGTTGCGCGCGGCAGCGTTACTGTTAACGGCAACGCGCTTGGCGCAGGCGATGCGCTGAAGGCGAACGGCGAGCCGGAAATCGTATTGGAGTACGGCGACAACGCCGAAATCCTGTTATTTGATTTGCCCTGAGAGCGCGTAACAAAATAGACTTCCCTCTCCCCCGATTTCGGGGGAGAGGGCAGGGTGAGGGGGCACAAAGACGTCGATTTGTTACGCGCTCCGGGCAAACTCGATAACCGAGAGGAATACAAAGCATGGACGCGGTAACCGGCATGCACGAGATGACAGGCCTGCTCGCGCAGTACGGGCTGGCCTTCGTATTTCTCAACGTGTTCCTGCTGCAGGTTGGCGTGCCGGTGCCGGCAGTTCCGACGCTGCTGGCGGCGGGGGCACTCGCGGTCGGCGGCGGACTTTCGCTGCCCGCGATCATCGCGGTTGCGGTGACGGCGTCGCTTGCCGGCGACCTGATCTGGTACTTCGCGGGCCGCGTCTACGGCTTTCGCGTGCTGCGGTTCCTGTGCCGGGTTTCGATTTCGCCCGACTCGTGCGTGCGCGATACGGAAGACCGGTTCCAGCGTTGGGGCGCGGCCTCGCTGATCGCGGCCAAATTCATCCCGGGCTTTGCAACCGTTGCGCCGCCGCTTGCCGGTGCGCTGCGGATTGCGTTCGTGCCGTTTCTCGCCTACAGCGCGGTAAGCGCGGCGCTGTGGGCGGGACTTGCCGTCGGCGCGGGCGTTCTGTTCCACCGCCAGGTCGATTGGCTGCTCGGCGAGCTCAGACAGATGGGCGTCTACGCGCTCGCCGTGATCACCGCCGTGCTCGCGCTTTTCATCGCTTTCAAATGGTGGGAGCGGCGGCGTTTCTTTGCGGCGCTGCGCATGGCGCGCATTTCGGTCGAAGACCTCTACCGCCTGATCGAAGGAGGCCACGAGCCGGTGGTGGTCGACGTGCGTTCCGCGCAGGAGCGGCGCGCCGACCCGCGGCGCATCCCGGGCGCGATTGCCGCAACTCGCCGCGTTGCCGCCGGACCGCGATATCATTGTCTACTGTACGTGACCGAACGAAGCCAGCGCGGCGCGTGTCGCCCGCCTGTTGATGGACCGCGGAGTCACCCGCGTGCGTCCGCTCGAGGGCGGGCTTGCAGCGTGGGTTGACGCCGGTTTTGCGATCGAGGAGGATTGATTCATGAACGCATGTCAACTGGTAAAGCAGTTCGGACCTCTGGCCGGGCGCATCATGCTGGCGCTGATTTTCCTGATCTCGGGTTTCGCCAAGATCGGCAATTTCGCGGGAACCGCGGGTTTCATGGCGAGCAAGGGTATCCCGTTCGCCGAAATCGCGCTGGTGCTGACTATCATCATTGAAATCGGCGGCGGAGTAATGCTCGTGGTCGGCTGGAAGGCACGCTGGGCGGCGCTGGCGCTTTTCCTGTTCCTGATTCCCGCCACGCTGATCTTCCACAACTTCTGGGTCGTGGAAGCCGCGCAGTTCCAGAACCAGATGAACCACTTCCTGAAAAACGTCTGCATCCTCGGCGGCATGTTGTACATCATGGCGTATGGATCGGGACCGCTGAGTATCGACCGTGACGACTGCGGAACACGTTAAACCTGCATGACCTGTGTTTTTCCCCTGACGGCAAAAACGCACGCGTGTAATTTTGACTATGGGCGAAAATTCGGGAGGGCGAGCTGCCCGCGGTGCGGCTGCT
>JACPTJ010000303.1 GCA_016192835.1 Betaproteobacteria bacterium | reverse complement strand
CGACAAAGCCGACTACTTGTGATATTCCTGAAGCACCTCTCTAAGGATGTCTTTCACGTCGGTAACGCGGTCGAGACGTGCTCCGCTACGACGTAACGCCGTGGTACGATATTGGCCGAAACCGGGAATCCGAATTGAAACCCTGCCCTCGTTGCAGCGGTAAGTTTAGAGAGAAAATCGCGGGATTGTCCCTTGACTGTCAGGCGGTAATGAAGCCCGGCAACTTGGATGCCTTCGCATCAAAAGTTGCAGTTATCCGACATCCCAATCTCCTGTTCCGAGCGCCGATAAGGCAATCGGCAAAATCGGCAGCGTTGTCCTTCCAGACAAAAAGGGCTTCCTCTATTGCCGATTCATCCTCGAACTGGACATCGGTCGCATCCAGCAGGCCCGAGATGGCTGCAATGATCTCGATCTTCGGCAAGCCATATCGGCTGCGCAGTACCCATTCGGTTTCCAGAAGAACCAACTGGCTCACGAATACGCGGCGCCCTGCTGCGACCTCACGCTTGATCATCTTACGTGCCTTCTCGAACTGAGCTTCGTCATCCCGAACCAGAAAGCGAACGAGAACGTTGGTATCTATTCCGAGCATCAGCGCGACAATTTCTCAACAGGAACGGGCTTTCGGCCCTTCTTATGCAACATGCCCGCAAGCTCAGTGACACTCTTGCTCTTCACCCGCATGACTACGGTTGCATCAGGCATCAGCGTGAAGGTCATCCGGTCCCCAGGCTTCATGCCAAGACTATCCCGGATTTCCTTGGGGATTGTCGTCTGGCCCTTGCTGGTCAGTGTGGCATCGGTTGTCATCGCAAACTCCTCTAATCCTTACGTGGAGAAGTATAGTAAGGATTATGGGAAAAGGCAATTTGTCAGCGATTCGCTATCTGAACGGCTGTTATGCGGTGACTGTGCTGGCCGTTCGGTTCTGGCCGTTTCCTGTCCTTAAATAATTGGATCAGTAGCGGAATCTATGGGTGGGTTTTCGTTCCCTGGCAGGGCTTGTGCTCAGGAAACATCTGAATTTGGAGATACGCATTCTTATCCCTTGCGTTCGAGCGTATTCTTGCCGATCGTATAGCAATGCAACCCGATCGAGACTTGCTCAGCTACGAAGTGACGCCGTGGTCCGGCATCCTCGCGCCCCTCAGTACCCGCGTGCGTTGTTCGGTTGTTCAATTTGCTCTTGCTCGTCATCAGTGATATATTTATATCACATCAGATTACCCGGAGAGCGCCAATGCTTACCGCAACCTTGCGTAAATGGGGCGGTTCCGTCGCCCTGCCAATTCCTCCACCCATACTGAGCAGCTTGGGATTGCATAGCGGTGCGACGGTATCCCTGAGCATTTCCGACGGCCGCCTTGTCATCGAGCCGGCGCGCAAGTACTCATTCGAGGAATTGCTCGCCCAACACAAGGCGCTGGGTCTGCACCCCGACCGGGAATGGCTTGAGTTTCCCGCCTTGCCGAGCGAGCAAGCAAAAGCGTGACCAAGGGCTTGCCCAAGCGCGGTGAGATTTACCACCTCGACCTCGATCCGACCCGAGGTAAGGAGCAGGCCGGCAAGCGGTTTGTTTACGTCCTCTCGCCGGCAGACGAAAACCTTGCGATCGTTCTGCCGATCAGCACGGGAGTGACACTGGCACGCAGCCAGGGATTCGCGGTTACCCTGATGGGCGCCGGCACCCGGACGACCGGCGTCGTCATCTGTAACCAGCCGAGAACCGTCGCACTCCGCGAGCGGGGCGCCAAGCGGATAGAGACAGTTCCTGACTTCATCACACAAGAAGTGCTGCTCAGGATTGCGCCGCTGGTTACGTAACGACAGGAACCGCGAAGTCGCGCGCAACGCAATTTTGTTGCCACGCAACTTGGTGGCGCACGAACTTCCGGGTGGCGAACGATCCGATCATGGGTGGAGGGTGGAGCCGGCATGGCTGAAGGCGTGGAACTGGCGCTGGGCACCATGATGTTCTACGGACTCGCGGACTGGGTCTACAAGCGCGCCGCTGCAAGCGGCGTGCAGCCCCATCATTTTCTGCTGCTGCAGGCATTCTTTTTCGCGCCCGGCATTTTTCTCTACGGGCTCGCGACCGGCACGCTGGTCCTGGGCGTGCCCTTCGCATGGGGCATGACAGCAGGCGTGCTGGTCTTCGTCGCGCTCTACAACTTCGCGCGCAGCCTCGCGAGCGGCGCGGTCAGCATCGTTGCACCCGTCTTCCGGCTGAGCTTTGCGATCACGGTGGCGCTCGCGGTGTGGCTCCTCGACGAGCCCCTGACGGGCTGGAAGCTCGCGGGCCTTGCAGCCTCGCTCGCAGCGGTGTGGTTGCTGCTGGCAGGCGCGCCGGCATCGGCACCACGTGCAACCTTATCGTCCGTGTTGCGCGTCCTCGTCGCGACGGTGGCGATGGGGATCGTGAGCCTCGTCTACAAGCTCGCCGCGATCGCCGGTGGCAGCCCTGCCACGGTCCTCACCGGTCAGGCCAGCGTGTTCTTTCCACTGACGGCGCTGTTCGCGCTCGCGCGCGACCGCGGATTCCATCCGCCGCCCGGCGCTTGGCGCCACGGCGCCACGGCCGCGGTGCTACTGTTGTTCGGGCTCGTCATGCTGCTCGCGGGCTTGGCGCGCGGTGAGGCGAGCGTGCTCGTGCCGGTCGCGCAACTGAGCTTCGTGGTTACGGCCGGACTCGGCTTCGTCTTCCTGCGAGAGACACTGACCCTCCGCAAGGGTTTCGGGCTCGCTTTCGCCATCGCGGCGCTTATCTGCTTCGCGCGCAGCTGACCGGCCGCTTGTGTTCGCGGTCGTTAAGAAATCCTAGAACCGGTCCGGACGATACGGCGCGATATCGATGTTCGGTTCGCGGCCGCCAATGAGATCGGCAATGATGCGGCCGGTCGGCGCGGGCGCGAAGGTGGGCGGATCATCGGGCTCGGCGCAGGACACGCAGATGATAGAATTAACACCTGTATCGACTGAGGAGCAATACGCATGCGATCCTTGGTACTGCCTTCGGCGCAGCAACGCCGCATCGCGAGACTTGCCCAGCTCGCCAGCCGTACGCCGGAACCAATGCTGCGCTTCGTCCTGCGTGACGGCTATGTCACTTGAAGACAACAAGCATCTGATTCAGCGGCTGATGGACGAAGGCCACAACCGGCAGAACGCCGATGCAGCCGCCGCGTTCTATACCGAGGACGCTTCAAATCATCTGCGCACGGTAGGCCGCGCGGGCATGAAAGCGGTGTTTGAAACGCTGTACGCGGTTTTCCCGGATTTTCATTACCATATCGAGGAAAGCACTGCCGAGGGCGACCGCGTGGTGTGCAAGATGACGATGACCG
The DNA here is from genome assembly GCA_016192835.1 of Betaproteobacteria bacterium. Classification (GTDB taxonomy): domain Bacteria; phylum Pseudomonadota; class Gammaproteobacteria; order Burkholderiales; family SG8-41; genus PALSA-1004. The sequence continues at coordinate 527 of JACPTJ010000303.1, read as the reverse complement.
GCACGCATCGCGGCCAGCCGAAATTGCGCGAAGCCTTCAGCGGCATGCTGAATGGCATCGCGCCCACCGGAAAATCAGTGAAAGTGCTGCAGTTTCACAGCTTCCGTATACGCGATGGACTGATCGCTGAGCATGCCGCGGTGCGGGATGATATGGGTATGGTGCAGCAGCTGGGGTTGGTGCAGAGACCGTGAATTGGGGTCGCCGCCCCCCTCCGCACCGGGGCTAACGGATCACGTGGTGCCCGTCTGCTGGCTTGTAGCACTCCTCAGTCAAGCCTGATTTCGTGCGTAGCCCGCCTCTTTCTGGCCACGGATGGCCAGGATGAACACGGTGTCAAGCTCTGCGACGTGTCGATACAACGCAACATAGCCGTGCGCACCGCGTCCAATCACGAGCTCCCTGAGATCGGCCCGTACCGCTCGACCAATCAGGGGGTTGCGGTCGAGCACATCGATGGCCCGAATAATGTCGTGAAGACGCGACGCCGAGTCTGCCACTTCATGCTTTAGCAAATGATCGAGAAT
>JACPTJ010000302.1 GCA_016192835.1 Betaproteobacteria bacterium | reverse complement strand
CATGTCGGCCCAGACCTTATTCATGCTCGTGCCGGTCTTGACATGGTCGAGAACCAGCTGCCCCCAGTCGCGCAGCGCATCGGGCGCATCCGCCATAAGGTCGGTCAGGCGGTCACCGTCGAGGTCCGTCGCATAAACGATAACCTTGCGCTGCCGCATCATGTCGTGCAGCAGCAGACCGAAGTTGGTATCGGAGATGTGTTCGTTAATTTCGCCGCCCAAGTTCTCCATCCCGGCATTGAAGTCCTTGGGCAGCAGAGCGACGATCGCATCGACGTTCGCTTTTTCTTCTTCGTAGGCGTCGACGGAATAGCGCCGCTTGAGTTCGAATTTCGTGCCCTGCAACAGCCACCGTATGATCCCCGCGTTGACGGTGTCTTCCTGGGCCTGGGTCGGTTTCGTGGCGACGCGTCCGATCTGCCCAGTTTCGTGCACCATCTTCAGGAACAGACGCGCGGCGTATGCCATCCTCACCCCCGGGGTATTCATCTCGGAGTGGATGTTGCCGGTGCCCGCGTCGACACGGAATTTCTTCTTGTCCTGCGAGTAGGGCAGGCCGGGCATGAAACGCACGCTGATGATCGTCCCGTAGGGCCGGACATTGCAGTAAACCCCCGCCGCAGTGCGCAGCGGCGCATTGGCAGACTTGCCGGCCACGACCACCTTCCTGCCGTTCTCGTTGACCATGAAGTCGCCGGCGGTGGACCACTTCAGCGACGTGTAGTCGAGCTTGCCGAACCATTCGAGCGATGCGAGCCGGGTGTCGTGCCGGAACTGCGCCATCATGGGCACGCCGAGGAACGGCAAGCCCAGGACGTCGAGCGCCATCAGCGTGCCGTTGAGCGCAAACATGTCGGTGAACGCGTGCGCGACCGGCTTCACGTTGCCGTGCGGGTTTCCGCCTTCCCAGATGATCGCGTCGTCAATGCCCCGCGGCTTGATCCTGGATCGCTGGTAGATACTGTCCAGCAGCTTGAACAGATCGCCGCTTTGTTCTTCCCGGGCAATCTTCAGCAGGTCGAGTCTTTCAGTCATGATGCTTCTTCTCCGTTCGAGTTTGGTCGGTCAAGTGATCGGCGGGTTGCAGCGATCGGTCGGGAAAAAAAAGCCCATCCGGCATGCGCCGGACGGGCTTTTATTCTGGTATTCTGGAGTGCGCCGTGTTTTCAGGCAGCCTGGATATTGGATGCCTGTTTGCCTTTGGGGCCCTGGGTTACTTCGAACGTAACCTTCTGTCCTTCCTTGAGGGTCTTGAAACCCCCCATCTGGATCGCCGAGAAGTGCGCGAACAGATCTTCACTGCCGTCATCCGGCGTAATGAAGCCATAACCCTTCGCATCGTTGAACCATTTCACGGTACCTGTTGCCATATTGCAGTTCCCTTAATTAACTAAAAAATTACCGGAGAAAATTTCCGGAGACTGTTTGAGTTTCAAGGACGCATACGGCAAAACCGGTACTGCGATCGAGCTTGAAGCCAAACACCTTTTCGCTTTCTAGGCTATTTGCCGGAGGAAGTCAAGTTTTTGTTAAAAAAAGCCCCTGTTACCACTTGAAAAATCTGGCATTATGTTCAAAATGACAGTTAGGAGCGGGTAGTGCATGGCGGTGCGAAGCATGGCGACACGGGATCGCGAAGGAACGGTTCTGGAGGCGGAAAAGGCCAAGGTCAAAACGCCCCCGATGTTCAAGGTTTTGCTGTTGAATGACGATTACACACCCATGGATTTCGTCGTCCTGGTGTTGCAGAAGTTTTTCTTTCTCAGCCGCGAGAAGGCGACTCAGATTATGCTCAAAGTTCATCGCGAAGGTACCGGAGTCTGCGGGGTTTATCCGCGCGACGTTGCGGCGACCAAGGTCGAGCAGGTGACCGCGTTCGCCCACCAGTATCAACACCCGCTGCGCTGCGTGATGGAGGAAAACTGATGATTGCCCAGGAACTCGAAGTCAGCTTGCACATGGCGTTCATGGAGGCGCGCCAGAAACGGCACGAATTCATCACCGTGGAGCATCTGCTGCTGGCGCTGCTCGATAATCCGTCGGCCGCCGAGGTGCTCAAGGCGTGCGCGGCGGAGATCGACGATCTGCGCAAGCTGCTGTCGGAGTTCGTCACCGAGCACACGCCGATCCTTGCCGCCGACGACACCGACACCCAGCCGACCCTCGGATTTCAGCGCGTGATCCAGCGCGCGATTCTGCACGTGCAATCCTCGGGCAAGAAGGAGGTGACCGGCGCCAACGTGCTGGTCGCGATTTTCGGTGAGAAGGATTCGCACGCGGTGTATTTTCTGCACCAGAAAGGCGTGACGCGGCTCGACGTCGTCAACTTCATCTCGCACGGTATCAGCAAAGTGCCGCAGGCGGCGCCCGGCAAGGCCGACGGCGAGGCCGAGCCCGAGCACGAGCAGTCGCCGGGGGGCGCGCTCGAGAACTACACGCTGAATCTCAACGCGCTTGCACAGGCGGGCAAGATCGATCCGCTGATCGGGCGCGAGCGCGAACTCGAGCGCGTGGTGCAGACGCTGTGCCGCCGCCGCAAAAACAATCCGCTGCTGGTCGGCGAGGCCGGCGTCGGCAAGACCGCGATCGCGGAGGGTCTCGCGCGGCACATCGTCGCGGGCGAAGTGCCCGGGATACTCGCCAAATGCCAGGTTTACGCACTCGACATGGGCGCGCTGCTCGCCGGCACCAAGTATCGCGGTGACTTCGAACAGCGCCTGAAAGCGGTGCTGAAGCAATTGCTCGACAATCCGCAATCGATCCTGTTCATCGACGAGATCCACACGCTGATCGGCGCCGGCGCCGCGTCGGGCGGCACGCTCGATGCGT
>JACPTJ010000301.1 GCA_016192835.1 Betaproteobacteria bacterium | reverse complement strand
CTCGACCGTACTGGTGAACGTGACCGGCACCTTTGCCCAACTGGCGAGCGTTGACAGCAGCTCGCCGTTCGACCCCTTTGGCGGCAAGGTTCTGTTCAACTTCATGGATGCGACGCAGGTGAACTTTGCCCAAACCGGCCTGTATGCGAGCGTGCTCGCCCCGAACGCGCTCATTACTTCAAATTCCGGACATATCCAGGGGGTGGTGATCGCGAAGGACTGGAACGGGAATTTCGAAGTACAGCCGGGCGTAGCGCCGTTGTTGCTGGCGGTGCCGGAACCTGAAACCTACGCAATGATGCTGGCGGGTCTCGGTTTGTTGGGATTCGTCGCGCGCCGCCGCGGCAAACGGCCGGAACGCGCTGCCGCCTGAGCCATTGCAGCGTCGATCTCAAAAAAACCCCGTTCCGGCGGGGTTTTTTTTACTGTTGCGTATCGCGCCTGCGCACGTCCGGATCCAGCCCGAGCAGGCGCAAAACCCAAACCAACACGAAGCCCGCCACCAGCGGCCACCAATGCGTAAGCACTACCGCCATCCCGGCGGCCGCGCCATACGTGACCGCCAGCAGGAGCACGCCGTAATGCCCGGTGCGCCTATAGGTCAATATCAACGCCACCGCCACAGCGGCCACCAATGCGTAAGCACTACCGCCATCCCGGCGGCCGCGCCATACGTGACCGCCAGCAGGAGCACGCCGTAATGCCCGGTGCGCCTATAGGTCAATATCAACGCCACCGCCATGAAAACAAACGACGCGGCGAAAAAATAGATGATGATTTCCATTACTGTGCCTCCTCGATGGGCGGATTTTACACCGCCCGGGGCACCGGCGCCCGGCGCGCGCCAGGCGTCTGCTATGATTCCCGCCTGACGATAACACCGAGAACCGATGCCCCAAACGTCACCCAAGCGCACGCTGGCCACCTGCTGCGCGGCGCACGCGCTGCACGATGGTTTGTCCGAAAGCGCACGCTGGCCACCTGCTGCGCGGCGCACGCGCTGCACGATGGTTTGTCCGACATCAGCTACGTGCTCCTGCCGATACTGGCTCAGGCGTTCAACCTGTCGCTCGCGCAAGTCGGCATGATCCGCGCCGCGCATCGTGGCGCGATGGCGCTGTTCCAGACGCCTGCGGGACTCGTCGCCGAGCGGCTCGGCGCGCGTAACCTGCTCGCGTTCGGCACCGCCTGCGCCGGGCTTGCCTTCATCGCGCTCGGCCAGGCGGCCGGTTTTGCCGCGATTCTGCTCGCGCTGTTCTGCGCCGGCTTCGGCTCCGCGGTCCAGCATCCGCTGTGCTCGACGCTCATCTCGCACGACTATCCGGACGGCGGACGGCGCGCCGCGCTCGGCACTTACAACTTTTTCGGTGACGTCGGCAAGTTCGCGTTCGGCGGCGCAGTGAGCCTGCTGTTCGTCGCCGGCGTGCCGTGGCAGATACCGGTGACGGTCTACGGCAGCCTCGCGCTGGCGTGCGCGCTGACGATACTGCTCGTGCTGCACGAGACCGCCGGCCGCGCCCGGCATGTAACCGCGCCATCAGACAGCGGGCGCCCGCGCGCGGGTTGGGGCATCCGCAACCGCCGGGGCTTCGCCGCGCTGTGCATGATCGAAATCATCGACAGCAGCACGCGCACCGGTTTTCTGACTTTCATCGCATTTCTGATGATCGCGAAAAACCTGCCCGCCGGCTGGGCGACGCTGTCGGTGCCGCTGATACTGATCGGCGGCATGGCGGGCAAACTCGCGTGCGGCTTCCTCGCCGAGCGCATCGGCATCATCCGCACCGTGGTGATCACCGAGATCGCGACCGGCGCCGGCGTTTTGCTGATGCTGGTGCTGCCGGATATCGCCGCGTATCTGCTGCTGCCCCTGATCGGCGTCGCGTTGAACGGCACCTCGTCGGTGCTGTACGCGACGATCGGCGATCTGGTCGACGCGGACCGGCTGCCGCGCGCGTTCGGTTTGTTCTACACGCTTGGCTCGATCTGCGGGCTGGTATCACCACTCGCGTTCGGCGTGATCGGTGACGCGTTCGGCGTCAGCACTTCAATCGCTCTGGTCGGCCTGCTCGCATTCGTGACGCTGCCGCTGTGCCTGATGCTGAAGCCCGCGCTGCGTACTGCACGCGCCTGAACGACGCTACGCTGCCGCTTTGACCTTGTCCTTCGCGCCCGCGACAAGTCCGGGCACGCGTGAAGCGCGCACGTACACGTAACCGTCGAACAGCCGGCGCTGGGTGCGATAGAACCCGCCCTGCTCGGCGTGCCACGCGCCGTCGACTTGCTTCACCGACGCCGCGACCACCAGCACGCCCGAGGGCATCGCGATCCTGATTTCGGCGTCCGGGCTGGAACTCAAACGCGCAACCTGGTTCACGATGCTGCCCTCGATGCGCGCCGCGACCGCCATGCACAACGTCACCGTAAGCGGCAGCGCGCGGTGCGGCTGGCCGTTGGAGATCGCGCGCCCGGTAAGATCGACGCTGGCGGCCTTGATAGGCTCGCCCGACAGCGACTGTGCATCCTGCGGCGCGGACACAAAACTGACGAACGGCACGGTCCTGTTCCGCGCCGCGGCCGCAGGATCCCCCGCGATGCCCATTGCGATCGAGGCAGCGATACGGATTCTCGCGAGCTTGTCGAGCAACTCGATCGACGCATCGAGCGCGTCCGGCATTTCTATGCCGGTCAGTCCGAGGTCGGCGGCATTGAGAAAACAGGTCGCATTGGCGGCGTCGATCAACGAAGCGCGAATCCTGCCGACGCCGGGCACTTCCAGCGTGTCGACCACGTTACCGGTCGGCAGCAGCTTGCCGGTGGTCGCGCCGCCTGGGTCGCGGAACTCGAGCCGCACCGGCGCGCCGGTCCCGGATACCCCGGGAATCGCGAGTTCCCCGTCGACCGCAGCCTTGCCGTCGTCGAGCGCGAAGCGCGCGTGGATGATTTTGCGGGTGTTGGTATTGTGGATGCGCACCAGCGCGTCCTTGCCTGAGACCTTGAAAAGACCCTCATCGACCGCGAACGGCCCCATCGCCGAGGACATGTTGCCGCAGTTGCCGGTGTAATCGACTTTCGCATCCTTCACCTGCACCTGCGCGAAGGTGTAATCGATGTCGGCGTCGGGCCGCGTTGGCGGGCCTGCCACGCAAACCTTCGACAACGACGAGACGCCGCCGCCCATGCCGTCGAGCTGGCGGCCGTAAGGGTCGGGGCTGCCGATCGCAGCAAGAAAAATTTCATCCCACTGCGCGCGATCGGCGGGCAGATCGCCGGCATGAAATACGATGGCATTGCTGGTGCCGCCGCGCATGAATACCGCAGGAATTCTGATTTGTTTCATGTTTCAACCCCCTGTTTATCCGGGTGCCACAGATAATCCGCGCCCAGCTCACGCACCGACGGGCAGCCGAGCAGAGCCAGCACGCGATCGACTTCGGCATGCAGGATGCCGATCGCATGCCGCGCGCCCGCCTCCCCGCCCGCAGTGATGCCGTAGAGCGGCGCGCGGCCGACGAATACCATGTCCGCGCCAAGCGCGAGCGCCTTCACGATGTCGGTGCCGCGCCGGAAACCGCTGTCGACCATAAGCGCAAGCCGGTCGCCGGCAGCCGCGCGAATTTCCGGCAGCGCCTCGAGCGGCGCAAGCGCGCCGTCGAGCGCCCGCCCGCCGTGATTGGAAATGAAAATGCCGTCGGCGCCGTGCTGCGCCGCGGTGAGCGCGTCGTCGGCGCGCAGCACGCCTTTCAGGAACAGCTTGCGCGGCCATTGTTCGCGCAACCAGCGGAAATCCTCCCAGTTCAGCGCTTCGCGCCGCGCGCGGAATTCGTTCATCGGTTTGGCAATGATTCTGCCGCCGACGTTGGTGTCGAGGTTCTGGAAGCGCGGCACGCCCGAATCGAGCAGCGTGCGCAGGAACACACTGGCGAGCCAGCGCGGATGCAGCGCGCCATCGACCATGTTCGAGAGGTTCAGCTTGAACGGGATCGTGAACCCGTTGCGCTGGTTGTATTCACGGTTCGGTTGCACCGGCAAATCGGTGGTCACGACCAGTGCTTCGTAGCCGGCGTCGAACGCGCGCGTCACCAGCGCGCGGGCAGCCTCGCGGTCTTTCGACATGTAGAGCTGAAACCACAGCGTGCCGCCCGCGGCTTCCCGTGCGACTTTTTCGAGCGGCTCGAACGACGCGGTGGAGAGCACGAATGGAATGCCGGCATCGCGCGCCGCGCGGGCCAGCGCGATGTCGGCCGCGAAGCCATACAATCCGGCGGCGCCGGTGGGCGCGATGCCAAACGGTGCGTTGAAAGTCTTGCCGAACACGCCCACCTGCTGCGAGCGGCCCGATACGTCGACCAGCGTGTGCGGCCGCAGGCGTATGCGCTCGAACGCCGCGCGGTTATTGGCGAGCGACACGTCGTCTTCGACGCCGCCGGCAAGAAAGTCGTAGGCAACCCGCGGCAGACGCTTTTTCGCCATGCGGCGCAGGTCCTCGATATTCAGCGCGTCTCGATAGCTCATGACAGGAGGATCGGAAAAAATTACCCCGGAGTATAGCAAATGGCAAGCCACGGGGAATTGCAATTGGTGTAGGGTGCGCTTGCGCACCATCCGGTAATCGGTGCGCAAGCGCACCCTACACCGAAATTCAATCGTGATGCCGTGCTTGCGGTGGCGCACGATTCGCAGGAGAATCCGCGGCTTTCCGCCACTCGCGTAAAGTAACCGGCTCATGTACCTGATGGTTTTCCTGAACGTGATCGTCCACGGCTGCCTCAACGGCAGCCGCGTGGTGATGGTGCTGCTCGCGATCGAGCTCGGCGCGAACATGTTCGAGATCGGCGTGATGGTTGCACTCTACTCCGCGCTGCCGCTGCTGCTCGGGGTGTATTCGGGGCGCATGTCGGATCGTTACGGGGTACGCCTGCCGATGCTGTTCGGCGCTGTCCTGCTCGGCTGTGGGCTGCTGGTGCCGTATCTGTGGCGGCACCTCGGGGCGCTGTATTTATCCGCGTCGATCATCGGCGCCGCGTTTGCGTCCTACAACGTCTCGGTGCAGAATCTGGCCGGCGCGTGGGGACCGCGCGAGGACCGCGCCAGGAATTTCAGCACGCTCTCGCTCGGCTATTCCATCTCGAGTCTGATCGGGCCGCTGGTGGCCGGATACGCGATCGAGTACCTGAGCCATGCCGCGGCGTATCTGATCTTCAGCATCAGCACGCTCGCGCCGATCGCAGTGATCGCGCTGCACCCGAAGCTGAGAAAATTCGAGGTGCCCAAATCCGCCGGCGACAGGCGCAGCGCATTCGACCTGCTGCGCCTTCCCGAGCTGCGCAGGGTCATGATCATCGGCGCGATGGTGGTCACCGGCTGGGACCTCTATATGTTCTACCTGCCGATTTACGCGCACTCGATCGAATTGCCGGCCTCGACGATCGGCCTGATGCTCGGAGCGTTTGCGGCGGCGACCTTCATCGTGCGCTTCAGCCTGCCCTTTCTGACCCGGCGCTACAACGCGCGGCGCGTGCTGTCGGTATCGATGTTCTGCGCCGCGGCGATGTTCGTGCTGTTTCCGTTCGTAACGGGAGTCTGGCTGCTCGGCGCGCTGTCGTTCTCGCTCGGGCTCGCGCTCGGCTGCAGCCAGCCGGTGACGCTGCTGCTCGCCTATAACCGCTCGCCCGCAGGCCGCACCGGAGAGGCGACCGGAATCCGCTTTGCGCTCAACCATCTCACGCACTCCACAGTGCCCATCGCCGCCGGCGCGCTGGGCTCCGCATTCGGCCTCGCCCCGGTGTTCATGATGATCGCAGCGGTACTCGCGGCCAGCGGATATCTCGGCAGCAAGGTAAAAAGCAGCGCCGAACCAACCCCGCCGCCGGGCTGATTCCAATTCCACTTCAAGAGTTACATTACTCTCGGTGTAGGGTGCGCTTGCGCACCATCCGGCAATCGATGTAGGGTGCGCTTGCGCACCATCCGGCAATCGATGCAGGGTGCGCTTGCGCACCATCCGGCAATCGATGTAGGGTGCCGCTTGCGCACCATCCGAATCGGTGCGCAAGCGCACCCTACTGTCATTAAGACCGCGCCGCGCTCCTGCCGGCAATGCGTCCGAACACCGCGCCGGACATGAGCCCGGTGCCGAGCGCGTAGTTGTAATGAAAGAGCCCGCCCACCATCTCCCCCGCGCAATACAGGCCTTCGATCGGCTTCCATCCGGTCGAAATCACCTGGGCGTGCTGGTTGATTTTCAGGCCGCCGAAAGTGAAAGTAATGCCGCCGGTCACGGCCCAGCAAAGGTAAGGCGGCGTATCGAGCTTTTGCGCCCAATTGGTCTTGGGTGGATGAAGCTCCTCGGTGTGCAGGCCATCGAGTACCGCGGGATTGAAGGGTCCGCCGCGCCCCGCGGCGGCGTTGTA
>JACPTJ010000300.1 GCA_016192835.1 Betaproteobacteria bacterium | reverse complement strand
GAATTCCGGGGGCGACCAGGTTTCGACGTGGGTAGCGAAGCAGTGCAGGGCATACCGAGGGCCAGTCACCTCGTAAATACAACTGGAACACTATAAACGCAAACGACTCGCGTTACGCTCTAGCCGCTTAATCCCGGCTGGACTCTGCACCGGTTTTCTCATGGGCCGGGCGCGCATCTGGCAACAGGTGCCGCAGCAGAGTCATATTCATGAGATCGTGCTGTGCAGGGTCGCTTTGCACCGCATTAAATCCAAGGCGACTCGCCGCGTGCCAGCCCGCCGGTTGGCGTGCCCGCGGTTAAATCAAATAACCAGGCTAAGTATGTAGAACTGGCTGTAGAGGACTTGCGGACGCGGGTTCGATTCCCGCCGCCTCCACCAAAAGTCAAGCCCAACCACTTCCGGTCGGGCTTTTTTTGCGCGCGTCCAATCAATTTCTTAATTGATATCGCCGTTGGGGTGGAGTTCCAGCCTCGTAATCAATCCGCACCAAAGCAGGAACCGTAACATCATTGCAGGTTTTGCGGATACGGTAGGCCTCAACGGGCGGTTTCCACTCCGTTTTCAATTCGCAGGTAACTTCCACGCAAGTAATACTCTTGAGCCAGGAGCACGCCCTCACTTCAGCGCCGTCGGCATTTGTTATTTCGGTCAGGAAAGGCGAGTCCTTGTAGTAGGGTGGATTCGTTCCGGCTTCCGAATGCACGTCTTGCAGAACTGTATAAAAAATGCCGTTCAAGGCCAAAAAGCCAAGAACGTTCTCCACAAACCCGGAAAGATTGTCAGTGTATGAGAACCCCCCGATTACGTCCGAAATGAGCTGGAATTGTCCCAGTTCTTCCAGCGAATACTCCCGCAAGCGTCGGTCAAACAAATATCGGATTTGATTTTCTCCAAGGCGGGCGGCGTTTTGTTGCCAAAGGCGCGTCCTTCGGTCCTCTATGGACATGGCGACTGCCTGTGCTTTGCCGCCACGCCGCTCTTGCCCTTCCGGGTGCGCCAGGTCGTAGTCTGCAGTGTAGTAATCCAATATGGCCTGGCCCCTGCCTGCTCCGATATCCAGCCATCGATCTTTGGGACCAAGGTTTGCCAAAGCGTGGCCGAAATCGGAGGATAAACCCTCGGCGTAGACCGCAAGCGACCGGTCGACGGTATATCCCTCAGGCACCTGTTCTCCCGTGCTTCGATAGATCGCTTCCTGTTTCGAAAGTTCTTCATTGATTTTGGGGCTCGCAGGCCCTTCGGAATGCGACGTCCCCAGCCACAGCGCCTGTAAAACAAGCGCGACAACGATGCGCATTCCAGTGTTTTTCATTCGGGGTCCGTCTCACTTCTTTTTCGCGTTAATGAATTTGCCATTCTGAATAACATCGCCAAAACTTGTCCAGGCGTAGTCGAATTTTCCGGTCGAGGAAAGACTGAAGGCAGCCGAGGTCAATGCGCTGACGAAGGTGACCTGCATCTCTTCCGTGGCCAGCGAGAAGTACGACGGATACTGGGCATCTTCATGGGTTGCGCCCTTGATCGAGACTTCGCCAATGCCGCTGCGAATAAATCGATAAAAGTAGTCGCGGTTGCGCGCCGAAGAGACCTGTTCGTCAGCCCCAAGCAGCATTACGGGTGTTTTGACCCGTCCCAGGAATTTCGGCAAGTCCCTGCCCACGGCCGCGGGATCAAGCAGGATGCCACCCGCGGCGGGGGCACCTTCGGCCAGCGCGATCGCCGCTGCGGCACCCCCGTACGAGTGTCCGACGAGAACAATCCTGTTCACGTCGATGCGGCTATCGATGATTTCCGGCCAGCGGTGAATGAAATGGACAAGTTTTGCCAGGGTTTTGCCATTATTGACCCATGGACCGTTATTGGGTAGCTGCAGGGCCAGACCATGCATTCCCCAGGACGCCACATGCATGGCCTGATAGGCGTGATCGTCCTTCGAGTTATCGTGTCCATGCAGAAAAATAACCAGGGGCGCTTTTTCAGCATGCGCGGATAAAAACAAATCCGTATTGACGAGTTCAGTGGTCGATACGCGTATTTCATAGTCTTCCCGCACGTCCACGGCAAAGGGTCCGCGCAATCTGAATTGCGCAAGGTCGGCTTTGTGACTGAGCAGATATCCCTGCAGCTCACTCAAGGTCGCGGGTTTCAACGGCGTTACGCCGGTATCCGGCAGCCTTGCGCAGCCGCCGATCAGTGTCAGCCAGGCCATGATGATTAAAATGGAACGTCTAAGCATTGCTCCCCCGCATTCAGCGCCATATGCATCCGATACCGGCCTGCAATATCCTGTCCCTTTCAACCTCGACACGCGCTCAGTCCACGAGCGCCACGCACTCGATCTCGCAGCCGTTTCCGAACCGAAGCTGCATCGACCACGCAGTGCGCGCCGGCGGATCGACGGGGAAGAATTCGCGATAGACCCGGTCCATCTCGTCCAGGTGCGCGATATCCGCCAGCACCACGTGCACTCTTACGACGCGCTCCAGCGACGAGCCGGCGGATTCCAGCAGGTGCTTTACGTTGTTCAGGGTCGCGCGGATCTGCTCGGCGATCGGCCCATGATTGCGCCCGCCCGTGCGCGGATCGATCGGGCCCATTCCCGAGAGAAACAGGTAGTCGCCGACGCGGATGCCGGGCACATGCGGCAGGTTGGCGCTGCGGGAGACATTGAGCAGCGGGTTCTTCGGCTGGATCGCTGAACGGGCAAGCTTCAGTGTCATCATTTCACGCCAATGCGGTGCATTCGATCATGACCCTCGCGCCGTCTGGCAGGCACGCACCACATACGGTGCGCGCAGGAGGCGGTTCTGGAAAGAATCCGGCGAACACCTCGTTCACGTTCGGCGCCTCCAGCATGCTCTGCAGCAGCACGTTCACCTTCACGACCCTGTCGAGCGATGAACCGGCGGCTTCCAGCAGCAGCCTGAGATTTGCGAGGATCCGGTGGGTCTCGCTCATCGTGGTGCCCCGAATTCGCTCACCGGTATTCGGGTCGACGGCGGTCAGGCCGGCAACGAACAGAAACTCGCCGCCCCGCACCACCATCGACATCTGCTGATCGAAGCTGCGCCTCGCATCCAGCCCCGGCAGCGGCGGCGCCATCACTTGACGCTGCAAGCTCATGGCATATCCTCGGGACCCTTCATGCGGCGGCCACCACGTCGAGCTGCACCTTGAACCCCGCTTCGATCTGTGCGGTCCATACGGTGCGCGCTGGCGGGCCGTTCGTCACGTACTGCCGGTAGACACGGTTGAGCACGTCGTACTCGATGCTGTCATAGATCAGCGCATGCACCTGCACCAGCCGGTCGAGCGACGATCCTGCCGACTCGAGCAAAAGCTTAAGGTTCCCGAAGATGACCTGCGCCTCGCTGCTCAGCGTGCCGTGCTGCCGCTCACCGGTTTGCGGGTCCACCGCGACCATGCCGGAGCAGAAAATGAGACCGCCGGCGCGGATCGCCGGCGACTGATAATGCCCGTAGTGCCGCCGCAGATCGAGCCCCGGCAGCGGTGCCGTGATGACGTCACGCATCGAGTCCCCCAGTATGCTCAGGTTTGTGCCACGCGCTCGGCGCTTGCCGCAAGTGACACTTGATCGCTCCTAACGCCTATCATACACTCGCCCGGGTGATGGCATTGCTGTGAGCGACTCCGAATTCAGGGCGGCAACCGGGCGAACTGACGTTCATTGCGTACGCCAGAAATTGCCGCAAACGTGCTCCTCATACAAATTACCTAACGTGAAGGAAGGATTACCGTCGTGGCCAAGATGACCGGTTCAAAGCTGTTCGCTGAAATGATGCGCGGGTATGGTGTTACGCATGCGTTCTTCGTGCCCACGATCCTGATGAAGGCCCTCGCGGAAATGGAAAGCCTGGGCGTCAAGAGAATCATGACCCATGGTGAAAAAGCCGCCGCGTACATGGCCGATGGTTATGCACGGGCGAGCGGCAGGCCGGGCGTGTGCCTCGCGCAGCAGATCGGCGCCTCGAATCTGTGCGCCGGTCTCAAGGACGCTTATCTGGCGCGCGTGCCGCTGCTGGCGATCACCGGGGGTTCCACGGTTAACTCGCGCTACCGGCACGCCTATCAGGAGATAGAGGATTTTTCCCAGTTCGATTCCGTGACCAAATTCAACGCGCAGGTCGACGACGTGACGCGCCTGCCGGATTTGCTGCGCCAGGCGTTTCGCATGGCAACCTCCGGTTCCCCGGGGCCGGTGCATCTGCGCCTGCGCAACAAGCAAGGCGATCTCCCGCCGGATGAGCTGGATTTTCAGCTGCTCATCGAAGCGCAGTTCGGCAAAGTGCCGCCGTTCCGGCCCGAGCCCGAGATGCAGCAGGTGCGGGATGCGGCCGCGCTGCTCGCCAGGGCGCAGCGGCCCATCATCGTGTCGGGAGGCGGAGTCGCCGCATCGCAGGCGCAGGCCGAACTCGTGCAACTCGCCGAGAAGCTGCAAATCCCCGTTGCAACGTCGCTCAACGGCAAAGGCACGATCCTCGAGACGCACCCATTGGCGGTGGGACTCGTCGGCACCTACTCGCGCGTCTGCGCCAACCGCGCGGTATCGGAAGCCGACCTGGTGTTCTTCATCGGCAGTCCCGGCGGCGGACACGTGACCCACGACTGGAGGGTCCCGGCGCCGGGCGTGACGGTCATCCAGATCGATATCGACCCCGCGGAACTGGGCAGGAACTATCCTAACGCCGTGTCGATACTGGGTGACGCCAAGGTCACGCTGCAGCGGCTGATCGAAACGGTGCAGCGTAAATCGCCCGATGCCGCGAAAGCATGGACGGGCCGCGTCACCCAACTGGTTGACGAGTGGCGAATCGAAACCGACCGCACGCGCAAGTCCGATGCCATGCCGATGCGCCCCGAGCGTGTCTGCGGCGCGATAACCGAAGTGCTGCCGCCGGACGGCGTGCTGGTTTCCGACACAGGGCATGCCGGAATGTGGACCGGCGGTATGGTTGAGATGACGCACGCGGGACAGCGCTATATCCGGTGCGCGGGATCGTTGGGTTGGGGATTCCCCGGATCGCTCGGCGTCAAATGCGCGCTGCCCGATCGCCCTGTCATGTGCTTCACCGGCGACGGCGGCATGTACTATCACCTCGCCGAGCTGGAAACCGCCGCGCGCTACGGCATCAACGTCGTGGTCGTAGTGAACAACAACACTGGGCTCAACCAGGAAATACCGCTGGTCGGTGCGGTCTATGGGGGCGGCAGTACGAAGGGCGACGATATCTGGCGTTTCAACAAGGGCGTGAATTTCGCGAAGACGGCGGAATCGCTCGGCTGCGCCGGCATTCGCGTCGAGAAACCCGGTGAGCTCAAGGATGTCTTGCGCCGCGCGCTTGGCATCAACAGACCCGTGGTGGTCGAAGTCATGACCGACGAGCAGGCATTGGCCCCCACAGCCTGGACCCCCAAGGCACGCTAGAGTCACTCCGCCTTCAGGCCCGCGGCCTTCGCGAGCACGATGTCGATGCCGGTCACGCACAGAGGAGAGAAGGCATGCCGCTCGAAGTCACTCGGCAGCTCGCGGAGTTTGCGGTGCATACTCGCGGCGAGGACATTCCGCCCCCCAAACGGCGACTCCACCGATCGAAAACATGTGTATGATGTCAGATAAAAATCCAGGCGCCGCTATTCGTTCTTGATGCCTGCCGCTTTCACGACTTTGCCCCATTTGACGTACTCGGACTTGATCAGCTCGCCGAATTGATCTGTGGTAAGGCGGCTCAATTCCCCACCCTGCGACGCTACGGCCGCCGTGAACTCGGGCTGAGCCATCGCATTGTCGAGTGCACGCGCGAGCGACGCGATGATCCGCGTGTTCGTGCCGGCGGAGGCGTAGGTAAGCTTGCCGGGGCTGGCTATGGCTTCGACGATCAACTGCTTGACGGTGGTCGCCGGAACCTTGGGGTTGACGACCAGCATCAGCGGCACGAATGCCGTCAGCTTGACCGGCACGAATGTCTTCAACGGGTCGTAGGAAAGCTTGCGGTAAATGTGCGGCGACACCGTCAGCGGACCGGCGGCGCTGTAGAGCAAGGTGTAGCCGTCCGGCGCCGCCTTGGCGACCATCTCGTGGGCGATCACGCCGCCCGCGCTGCCGCGGTTATCGATGACGAATGACTGGCCGAAGTGCGCGCCGAGCGCCTTCCCGACCAGCCGCGCCAGAATGTCGGCGGAGCCCCCCGCAGAGTAGGGCACGACGACGCGCACGGTCTTTTCCGGGTAGGACTGCGCGAGTGCGACACTGGACACTGCGGTCAGGCCGATGCACGCGATCGTGCGGCGCAAGGAATGCATAGGTTTCTCCTCCGGGTTCACTCGATGTTTCGGACGTGATTCGCGATGGAAAACATCAGCGTGATGATCAGCGCGGTTCCCGGCTCTCATTCAGCAGTGCCTCGATGCCGTCCGGTATTTCGCCGCGGGCGAGCATGCGGCGAAAAGCTTCGTACACGTCGGTCTTCGAGCCGGCCTTGCGCAGCGTGTCCTCGTCGTTGAGCCAAACATAGATGATAATCTTCACCGGCTGGGACGCGAACCGGAAGAACAGGCGGTAGCGGTCCGGCATGCCCTTCTTGACCCGGCGCCAGTTGGCGTATCCGGTCCCGAGCGCTTTGCCGAGACGAAAATCCGGATGATCTGGATTGGCCGGTACCGTCTGCAGGATCGCTTTGTACACCGAGGCCAGCAGTCGCGTCTTCGGGTGCGACTTGTAACCGGCCGGGTTCCGGCGCGCGAGCGCAGCTACCTGCGCTTCCAACTCGCCCAACGCCGCGGCGAAGGGGCGGAAGTAATAGAGCTTCCAGCCGTTGACGACCATGGCCGCCGCCCGGCGCGCGATCAGCCGGCCTTCACGCCCGCCACGAGCTTGCCGATGCGCTTGAGCTGGCGCTCGTCGGCCGGGACGATGTCACCTGGCCGGGCCTGCAATTCCTTTTCGAGGAAGCGCAGGAAACCGAGCACGATGGGATCCTCATTTACACCGACCCGGGCCTTGCGGGCGCCAGACTTGGCCGACAGCAGCACCTGCCCGTCCGCGAGCACGGTCGCACGCACCTCCCCCCTGAACTCCGGATGCGCCTTGAAGAAGGCGGCATCGAGGCGGATGCCCTTGGAGTTGCCGACGGGGGTGACTTTGCCTGCGTACTTTTCAGTGATTTCGGACATGGCGCGCCTCTACGTAGTTACGTGCGTAACCACATTCTACCGTACCCCGGCAGCTCAGGACCGCGGCGCGTTCGCAGCCGCGGCAGCAGCAGCAACGCGTTCGTCCTTGGCTCCGCTCAACCGCAAGCGCGTAAGCCCCACGCCGGGCCACGTTTACTCGGGTTTGATTCCCGCGTCTTTGACGACCCGCTGCCATTTTTCGATTTCGGACTTGATGTAAGCAGCGTGCTCTTTCGGTGTGTTGCCCACGGGCTCGGCGCCGCGGTCGATCAGTGTTTTGTGGATCGCCGGGTCGCGTAATGTCTGCACGAGCGCTGAATTGAGTTTCTCCACAATGGGCCGCGGGATGCCCGCCGGCCCCAGAAAGTGGAAGCCGCTGCTCACGACGAATCCGGGAACCCCCGCCTCCTGCATGGTGGGCACGTCGGGGATAGACTGGAAACGCGTAGCGCCGCACTGCGCAATCATGCGCAGCCTGCCCTGCTGCACAAAGCCGATGACGGCCGGCACGCTCACGAACGACATCTGCACGTGGCCCGCGACCAGATCGGCAACCGCCGGCCCCGCGCCTTTGTAAGGCACGTGTGTTAGCCGGGTGCCCGCGATTGAATTCAACAGCGCTCCCGACAAATGGGCGAGGGCGCCGGCCCCCGAGCTGGAAAAGAAAATCTGCCCCGGGCGCGCCTTGGCGAGCGCGATGAGTTCCTTCACGCTCTTCACCGGCAGCGACGGGTGCGTCACCAGCGCCGCGGGTATGTCGACGATGAGACCCAGCGGCGTGAAGTCCTTGGCGGGATCGAATGGAAGTTTCGCGATGAACGAAGGATTGATGACGAACACAGCGCCGTTGATCATGGTGGTGTAACCGTCGGGCGCACTTCTGGACACAATTTCCGAGCCGATCAGGGTGCTTGCGCCAGGGCGATAATCGACGACGAGCTGCTGGCCCAGTATCTCCCCCATCTTGGGCGAGAGCAGGCGGAACAGAACGTCGTTGTTGCCGCCCGGCTGGGCGGGGTTGACAACGCGGATGATCTTGCTGGGAAAAGGCTGTGCGCCAGGCTCTCCGGCCGCGAGGCCCAGGACCGCGGCGACGAAAGAAAGAACGGTATGCAGCCAGTGCTTGCGCATGTTCACTCCTCGGGGTTGATTTTCTACCGCAGCCGCGCCTCGAGCCAGTCGGCGATATAGTCGGTGCCGACCTGCCGGTTGTCCACCTGGCAATGCTTAGTGGTCTGTCCCGGATAACTGTGCAGAGCTTCGGGAGCCTTGTCAACCTCACCCCTCACGTAACGTGCCCACTGCCGCATCATTTGTCTCCGACCCCGTAGGAACCGCTAGCGAGTAATGCGCGAGCCATCTCGCGCAGCCTGACCTTTTGGACCTTGGTCTGATTGGCTCCTTCCGTTACCGGAAACTCATCGAGGCAATGAAATGCCGCCGGTGTCTTGTAGGGAGCCATTTTCTGCCGGCAATAGTCAGTGAGCAGCCGTTCGTCGAATGCATGCCCTTCCCTGATTTGCACGAAAGCGAACGGGCGCAACCCGTTCGCCGTCTCAACGTCTACGACCTGGCAAACGCCCACGGCAGGATGCTGCTCGATGACGTGCTCGATCTGGGCGGGACTGACCAGAAAGCCCGATAAGCGCAAGATGTCGCCGATGCGGGATACGAAGACAAACCGCCCGTCAGGCAGCGTATGTCCGAGATCCCCGGTGCGAACAAAACCATCGTCGGTAAACGCCCGGCGATTGATGGCAGCATCGCCCAGGTAGTGCGCGAGCCGGCTCGGCCCGTTCATCTCGAGCTCGCCGTCGTCACCATGAGGCAGGATCCGGCCGCTCCCGAGACAGCGCGCGCGGACGATGGCGTCGCCCGAAATCGGCGTACCGCCTCCCACGGCGCGTTCCTGTAATGGCAGACATTCATCCTGCCGCGAAAATCTCGCCTGAACCTCGGTCGACCCGTATATTCCGATCACGCAAATTCTGCGTTTGGCGGCCGGCTCAACCATCAATGGCGCCCCGGTCCCGCAGTTGACCAGGCGCAATGACTGCAACACCCGATCGTTCTGCACCGCGGCAAACAAGCGGCGCAGAATATGGTGCGTGGCATGCATATGCGTGACTTGATGTTGGCTTATGAGATCCGCGGTCTCGGCTTCATCGAAGATCGGGGACACGACCTGCGGCCGCCCCGCCGCCAGGGCGGCCATCGCCATGCCAAACCCTGACGTGCCGCACATCGGTGTTGCGACCAGGATGGTCGCGTCCAGCGCGTCGTATCCAAAAGCCCGCACCGTATCGAGTGCATGCCGGGAGATCGAAACCTGCGTATGCAGCGCCAGTTTCGGCGCGCTGGTCGTGCCCGAGGTGCTGAAGATCACGCAACCGGATTCAGGGTCGCCGTGGTCCTGATCGAATTCCGGTTTGTCGAGAACTTCGCGCCAGCCATACGCAGGTCTGCCCAGTATCCTCGACGCATCAGCACCGGCCTCGGAGTAACACACGTAGGAATCAATGCTGGAAAGCGCCGACTTTTCGCAGTCCCCCAGGCTCGGCACGAAATCGATGCCGCGAAAATCCGGCCACAGAACCAGTAGACGGGGTTCTGCTTTTCCGAGAATCTGCGTAAGCTCGGCGCTACGAAAGCGGGTGTTGATCGCCACGACCGTTGCGCCCAGGCGGGAGCAAGCCAACAGGCAAATATGCCACGCCGGCACATTGGGCAGCCACACCGCCACCCGGTCACCGCGCCGCACCCCGAGATCTGAAAACGCTCTTGCGAGTTTTCGTCCCAGCCGATCGAGTTCTGCGAAAGACAGCGCGGTATCCCGATAGAGGATGGCCGTTTGCGCATTGCCTTCCCGAGACTGCCGAGCCACCAGCGCGGATAGGGTCAAAGCGTCGCGGTACACCTAGTCGATCCGCAGTCCTGCAAATTTCACCACCGGCGTCCAGCGGGCGAGTTCGGCCTCGAGGTGGGCCGCGTGCTCGCTGGGTGTGCTCCCGACGGGCTCGAGGCCAAGAACGGAGAGCCGTTCGCGTACTTCCATCATCCCGAGTATCGTGCGTAACTCGCGGTTGAGCCGATCCACGATTGCCCGCGGTGTCTTCGCGGGTGCGAAAAACCCGTACCACGCCGCAACGTCATAATCGCGAAAGCCAGCCTCGGCGACCGTCGACACCTGCGGCAGCGCTGCGGCACGCTTGCTGCCGGTCACCGCCAGCACCTTGATCTTGCCGCTCTTGATATGCGGCAGCGCCGGCGGAGGGCCAACGAAGGCGAGTGGTATCTGGCCGCCCAGTACGTCGGTCAGCGACGGCGCTGCGCCCTTGTACGGGATATGCGTGAGAGAAATCCGCGCCAGTATTTTCAGGTATTCGCCCGCGAGATGCGGCATGCTGCCGCTGCCGCTCGAGCCGTAGCTCAGGGTGCCCGGCCGGGCCTTGGCCAGCGCAATCAATTCCCCGATGGTGTTCGCGGGCAGCGATGGATGGGCGATGAGCAGGAAAGCCGAGTGGGTAAGAAGCCCGCAGGGCGCAAAATCCCTGATCGCGTGGTACGGAAGCGTCTTGGCGCGGAGTATCTGGTTAATGACATGGCTGGCTGAACCGTAGAGCAGCGTATAGCCATCGGGTGTCGCCTTCGCCACGAGGTCGTTGCCGATCACGCCGTCGGCGCCGGGGCGGCTGTCGATCACGACCGACTGCTGCAGGGCATCGCCGAGCTTTTGCATGATCACGCGCGCCTGAATGTCCACGGGACCGCCCGGCGGGAACCCGATAATCACGCGTAACGGCCTGAGCGGATAACGCTCCGTCAGGTCGGCTGCGCGCGACGTCGTCACATAGGGTGGCATCGCGGCCAGCAGAAGTGCGATGGCGCCCGTTCTCCACGCATAGGCCGGCCTGCATTTTTTGTGCGACATTGGCCACTCTCCTCGTTTCAGTTTACTACCCCCCCCCCGGGGCAGATTTCATGATTCGATCTCGCGCGTAACCGAGCGCGTATTGCCGAAGGCCGGGATGTAAACGGAGTGCGTGCCCGGTCCTCCGGCCACGATGAGACCGATGCCTTCGGGCGCCGGTGAGATCGGAATCAGTGTCTCGGGTCCGAGCTCGCCCAGCTCGGCGCGGCGCGTGTGCTGCATGCGCTCGCGGTCCTTGCGGGCGTAACGGCTGAAAGCCATTTTCGACTCTTCCCAGAGGCGGCGCTTCACGTCGCTCTTGGTGAGTCCGGCGGCTTTCAGCACGTCCGCGTGCTCCGGCGCGAGCACGATCCAGGGCTCTCCGCCGAACCAGTAATCGTTGCTGGTCGGATGCGCCATGCTGTCGGCGATCACGCGCAGCAGATCGTCGGCGTCTTTGGCGTGGGTGTTCATGTTGAGCGTGCCGGCCGCACCGACGACGGTCACCGTGCTGCGCCCGCGCGCGTGTCCGCGTTCGACGTGCAAAGGCTCCCACGGGCTCGCCGCTTCATTCTCGGCACAGCAGAAGCTGTACTTGCCGGGCTGGCCCTGAGTCGCGCGATCCATGTCGCCGGGACGCGCACCGCCGACGTTCTGGAGCACGAGGCGCAACGCGCGACCGACCGTGGCATTGGCCCACGCGCCCTGGCCGAGGCAATTGATCCCGCCGTTGAAGCCGAGTTCGACGGCGAGCGGACCGTTCACGATGATCCATGCCGCGGCAGGGTTGGTCGTCGCCTGTATGCCCTGCAGATTGAACGCGGGGTCGCAAATTGCTGCCACTGCCGCCAGCACCACCGGCAGATGCCGCGGCTCGCATCCCGTCATCGCAGCGTTTATCGCGATGCGCTCGACGGTCGCGGCTCCAAACCCCGGCGCGACCGTCGCGACCAGTTCGTCGGGTGCGCGCCGCGTCGCCTGCAACAGGCGCGCGACGCGCTCGGCGGTCGGCGGAACGAGCGGCAAGCCATCGCTCCAGCCGCGCTCGCGGCACATGCGGTCGAAGCTTTCCTGATCAGCGGGCGCTTCGATGCGCTGCGCGCGCGCGGGTGCGGGCGCAGCCGCAGTCGCTTCCTGCCGGGTGCCGCTGGACGGCTCACGCAAAAGGCGCACGATATCGCCGACGCATTGCTCGGCGATGCCGCGAACCTCGTCGCGCGTGCGCGACCCGAAAGGATGCGGCATCACTGCGATGGAAAGATCGGGGCAGCCCAGCGCTTTGGCCTGGGCGCGGCCGAGCGTCGTGAACGCGGTGGAGCAAATCACCAAGGCGGAAAGCCCGAGCTTTGCCGCTTCTACACTGTCGTGGACACTCCACGACGTGCAGGAGCCTCAGTCGCCCGACCCGGTGATCACCAGGTCGCATTTCTCCTTGAGGTCCCGCATGACTTCCACGCTCGCCGGCATGGAAGCGGCGCGCTTGCGGTGCTTCACCACGGCAGCGACGCCATAGCGCGTAACGAGAAGCTCGCCGATGTCGTCCGCAAGGTGGCTGAAATTCGGCTTCGCGTTGTCGATGAAACCGACAACCTTGCCTTTGAGGCTCGAAAGCCCGCTTACCCGCGCACGGTCCTGCTCGCGCAAGGGTGCGGTGGGCTCGAAAATGGAAACGTAATCGTTCAATGGATGCTCCCCGTAGTGTGCACTTCTGGCTAAGAGCTGCTAGCAAAATAAATTCCCCTCTCCCCCGTGATCGGGGGAGAGGGCAGGGTGAGGGGGCACGAAAACGTCATTTTGATGCGCTCTTAGGCTAATCGAGTTTCAGATTCGCCGCCTTCGCGAGCTGCTTCCACTTCGCCATGTCGTTCAGGATGAGTTTCCTGAACGCCTCGGGCGACCCGGCTGCGACGATCCCGCCATCTGCGACGATGCGCGCTTCGAGACTTCTGTCCTTGAGAACAGCGACGATATCCTTGTTGATGCGCTCGATGAGGGCGGAACGCGCGCCGGCCGGGAGCAATATTCCGTACCACGGCGTGACTTCATAACCCGGCACGCTTTCGGCGATCGTCGGCAGGTCGGGCAGAGCGGCTGCGCGATGCGCGGTGGTGACGGCAATGCCGAGGAGCCTGCCGCTTTTCACGTGCGGCAGCGCAGTCACCGTGCTCGTGAAGTTGAACGCGACCTGGCCGGCAAGAAGATCGGCAATGGCAGGCGCGGCGCCCTTATAGGCGATATGAACCGTCCCGATGCCCGTCATGGAATTAAGGAGCTCGCCGGCGAGGTGGGCCACACCGCCCGCACCGCCCGACGCGAAACTCAACTGCCCGGGGCGCGCGCGCGCGACGTTCACGAGCTGCGGCACGGTCGATGCGCCGAGCGACGGATGAGCGACCAGCAGCAACGGGGCCGCGGCGAGCAGACTCACCGGCGCATAGTCCCTGACCGCGTCATAGGGCAGGCTCTTGTAGAGCGCGGGATTACTCGTGAGCACACCCGAATTGCCGAGGAACAGCGTATAGCCGTCGGGTGTCGCGCGCGCGACGAGCTCCGCCGCGATCAATCCGTTGGCGCCCGCGCGATTGTCGACGACGACCTGTTGCTTCCAGCGTTCGCTCAATCCCCTGGCAACGAGCCTCGCCAGGATATCGGTCGGGCCGCCCGGTGCGTAAGGGACGATCAGTCGCACCGCTTTGGCCGGATACGTGTCGGGCGAGGTTTTCGTCTGCGCAAAAAGCGGCTGACCCGCCGCCAAAACCACGGCTATGAGGGATAGAAGGAAATTCAACCGCATGAACTGAAGTATCCTCAACGTCGGCGCCTCTGTCAAACGCCCACTCACTCGACAAAAAGCCGCGCCGGCCAGTCGTCAAGTCCTGCAAACAATCAGGCTGTCGGCGGCAACTACGCCCGACCCCGCATGCCGGACAAACAGCGGATTGATGTCGAGTTCGGCGATCCTGTCGGCATGATCGAAGAGCAGCCATGAGAGCCGCGCAATGGCTTGCGCGAGCGCCTCGATGTCATGCGGGGCGTCGCCGCGATAGCCGTGCAACAGGCGGGCACCTTTGATTTCCCCGATCATCTCGTGCGCCGTTGCGGCGTCAAACGGCGCAAAACGCAGTGTCGTGTCCCTGACCAACTCGGAAAATATGCCACCGGTCCCGAGCACGACGTAGGGCCCGAACACCGGATCGTTGACGCCGCCGGCGATCAGTTCCACGCCTTGGGCCATCTCCTGGACCAGCACACCGTCGATGCGGGCATCCGGGTTGAACCTGCGCGTCGCAGCGATGACCTCATGCGCCTTGACCTTCAGATCGTCCAAGTTGGGTACCCCGAGGCGCACCGCTCCGGCTTCGGTCTTATGAGGCACGTCCGGCGAATCGACCTTCACCACCAAGGGGAAACTGATTGCCAGCGATGACAACGCATCGATTGCGTCCGCCGCAATCGCAACTTCGTTCACCACCGGAATTCCATAAGCGGCGAGACACGCCTTCGACTTGCGTTCACCGAGCGTTTGCGCCGCGGCCGGCAGGTCGAGTGTCTGCCGCTCCACCGCGCGTTCTGGCGCTTGCCGCTGACGGCGTTTGAGCTTTGCCGAAAACCCCGCCAGCGCCGCTGCCGCAACGACCGCGCGCCCGGGGGTCGGGAAATAGGGAATATTGGCGCTTTCCAGGACTGCTATCGTAGCGGCGGACTTGTGCGCAAGGCCGCTCAGGCTGACCAACACCGGTTTCCCCGCGGCCCCGGCGATCTCGCTCAGCCCGTGCGCCCACTCTTCCGCAGCCACCCCGGGAAACGAGCGCACGATCGCCAGATCGATATTCGGGTCCTCGAGCAGAATGCGGGTTGCCTGATTGAATCCGTCCACGTTCTGGGCAAGTTGCGCCGAAAGATCGACCGGGTTTGCCAGCGCCGCGAACCCGGGCGCGAGCTTGCGCAGCTCAACATCGGTCGCGGTATCGAGCGCGGGAAGTTCGAGTCCATGCTGTTCGCAACGATCGGCCAGCAACACACCCGCGCCGCCTGAAGTGGTCAGCACCCCGACCCGATTGCCGGCCGGCAGGCGGCGACCGCGGAATGCGAGCGCCACATCAACCAGATCGTAGACGTCGCCGATTTCGACGAAGCCGCCCTCCCGAAATGCCGCCTGGTACAGCGCGTAGTTCGCGGTGAGGTTTGCGGTATGCGACATCGCGGCCCTGGCGCCACGGCCGGTGTTGCCGACTTTCCAGACGACGATCGGTTTGGAGAGTTCCAGCGCCCGCGCACCGAGCATGCGCAACCGGCGACCGTCCCTGATCCCTTCCATATAACACACGATGAGCTCGATGTCGGGGCATTGCAGCAGATGCTCGATGATGTCGAGCAAAGTCAGATCGACCTCGTTTCCGCTCGACACCATGTAGTTGAAGCCGATGCCTTCGTGCTCGGCAAAAGCAACCACCGAATATCCAAAGCCGCCGCTTTGACTGACCATGGCCACCGGCCCGCGTTTCAGGTTCGGATTGCGAAATCCGGCGCCGAAGCCGTTAAACACATGATCCCTGAGATTGAGTATGCCGACGCAATTGGGGCCGACCACGCGCACGCCGCTCGTCTTGATTGCGGCCTCGAGCCGCGCCTGCAATTCCCGGTTCCCGACTTCGCCGAACCCGGCGCTCAACACCACCGCAAATGGAATGCCGGCACGGCCGCATTGCTCGATGATCTCCGGCACCTCCTGCGCGGGCAACGCGAGCAGCGCTACATCGCAAGGCTGCGGCACCGCGCCGACATCGGGGTAACACGTCAATCCCTGGATCTGCGCGCGTTTGGGGTTGACCGGGTACACCGCGCCGCGGTAACCGTATTCGGTGAGCGCGTGCACGGGCTGGCCGCCAATGCGCTTGGGATCTTCGGACGCGCCCACCACCGCGATCGCTCGCGGCGTGAGAAGCCTGGTCAAATCAGGCGCCGCTGTGCGGACATGCTGCAGCGAGTCTGCGTGCCGGTTCAACGGTTTCTCCCCAGGATCATGCTCTCCGGTTGAATTATCACGTGCAACAGACGCATAATCAAATCCATGAACCGGCTTTCGTTGCTCAAAGTGCTGCCTTTACTGCCCGCGGTGTTGATGCTTCCCGCCAATACGTGCGCGCAAACTTATCCGGTGAAAACGGTGCGGATCGTGGTACCGTTTCCTGCGGGCGCGGGCGCCGACACGACGACCCGGCTGTTCACACCGAAGCTCACGGAAGCGCTGGCACAGCAGTTTATCGTTGACAATCGTGCTGGCGCTGCGGGCAATATCGGAGCCGAGGCAGTCGCCCGTGCGACAGCTGATGGCTACACGTTGCTGACCGCACCGGCATCGCTTGCGAGCAGCCGGTCGCTCTATAAAAACCTGAGTTTCGACCTCGCGCGCGATTTTGAGCCTGCCGCGATGCTTGCCTCCGCGCCGTTTGTGTTGGCCGTCCATCCGTCGGTGCCGGCGAAAAGCGTGCAAGAGCTGATCGCGTTTGCCAAGTCGCGGCCGGGGCAACTCAACTTCGCGTCGACCGGTATCGGCGGCGTCAATCACCTCGCGGCTGAATTGTTCAAGCACATGGCCGGCATCGATATCGTCCACGTGCCATACAAAGGCACCGCGACCGCGATCCCCGATCTGATCGGAGGCCAGGTGTCGATGATGTTCACCTCCACCTTGTCGTCGCTGCCGCACGTGAAAGCGGGCCGGCTGCGGGCGCTTGCGATCACGAGCGCAAAACGCAGCCTCGCGGCCCCAGAACTGCCGACCGTCGCGGAGTCCGGGCTCGGAGGATACGAGTCGTCGACCTGGTTCGCGTTGCTCGCTCCGGCGGGAACACCGCGCGAGATCGTGACGCGCCTCAATGCAACGATCGTGGCAATCGGACAGACGCCGGAGATCCGCGGCCGTCTCGTGGCCCAGGGCGCCGAGCCGCTGGGCGGCACGCCGGAGCAGGTTGCAGCATTTGTCAGGAGTGAGATCGAGAAATGGCGCAAGGTTGTGGCGATTTCCGGCGCACGCGCGGAATAGGACAGTCATGAATCCCCTTGCATCGCCGCGGTCCCCACGGCACCAGAAAAAAACCCGCAACCAGTACTCCCACGGCTAAACGCATGTTTTTTCTCCAGGTTAACTTGGCAGGTTCAGCACCCGCTTGGCAAGAATGTTGCGCTGTATCTCGTTGCTGCCGGAGGCGATGGTGGCCGGAAACACGATGTAATACGGCCCCAGCACATCAACCAATTCAGCGCCGAAATCGATTTCGCCCCGCAGGCACCCGGCGTCACCTGCAAGCTCGATCAGCAACTCCGCCAGCCGTTGAAAGGTTTCGGTCGCCCAGATCTTGAGAAACGAGATATCGGGCCCCGGATTCCTGCCGGAGCGCACGATGTCGGCATAGCGCGCGTAGGCGGCCGCCAGGTCGTCGACATCGAGACGCAATTTCACGTACTTCGACTGAAATTCGGCATCGTTCCATACGCCGCGCTGCCTGGCCACGATCTCCAGCTTTTGCATCGGGTACTGGGCGCGGCGCGGGCAGCCATGGTTGAGCCGTTCGAATCCAAGCAGGGTTTTCGCGATCGGCCAGCCGCGGTTCAGCTCGCCAACGAGATTGCCCTTCGGAATGCGCACGTTCTCGAAGAATTCCTCGCACAGTTCTTCATGCCCTTCGATATTGCGGATCGGGCGGATGCGCACGCCGGGTGTCTTGAGGTCGAGCAGGAAGAAACTGATGCCCTCCTGCCGCTTTGCGCTTTTGTCGGTGCGTACGAGCAGGAACATGTGGGTGGCGTCGTGCGCGAGCGTGGTCCAGATCTTGCTGCCGTTGATGACGAATTCGTCGCCATCCGCAACGGCTTCAGTGCGCAGGCTGGCGAGATCGGAACCGGAGTTAGGTTCGGAATAGCCCTGGCACCAGACGTGCTCGCAGGAAATGATCGCGGGCAGATATTTTCTTTTCTGCTCCTCGGTGCCGTACCTGATCAACAGCGGACCGAGCAGCAATATGCCCTGGTCGGGCGCGCGTGCGACACCCCACCTCTCCTGCTCTTCCATGTAGATCAGCAGTTTGCCGGGCGACAAGCCCATGCCGCCGTGCTCGCGCGGCCAGGCCGGCGCGATCCAGCCTTTTGCGGACATGCGCAGCGCCCAGTCGCGCGTCTCGGACCAGCGGGCGCGACGGTTCAGGTAACGCAGCTCCTGCGGATAGTTCGTCTCGAAATAAGCGCGCACCTCGCTCCGAAATTCTTCGTCGCTCATTGCATTCCAGTCGGCATCCGGGGGACTTTCTCTGACCGTCCCCGCTGCAGCAGCAAGCCCCGCTCCGGCGGCGCGCGACGGCGATTTCGCCGGCGTGGGAATCACATCGTCGATGGTCAGCGCTGAGAAGCGGCGCCGGTGCAGCGCGCCGTTACCAAGCCACGCCGCAAGCACCAGCGCGCGCTGGAAATAGAGACCGATATCGCATTCGTCCGCGAAACCGATGGCGCCGTGCAGCTTGATCGCCTCACGCGTAATCAGCAGCGCGGCATCGGCACAGCGCGACTTGGCCCGGCTCGCCGCCAGCGACCGGGGCCTGGCATCGGCACCACCATCGAGGACGCGCACCGCGTCATCCAGCGCCCCCACCGCAAGTTCTTTCTGGATATAAAGATCCACCGCCCGGTGCTGCAACGCCTGAAAACTGCCGATTGGTTTGCCGAACTGCACTCGCGTCTTCATGTATTCGAGCATGCTCGCGAGCGCCCGGTCCATCACGCCGAACAGCTCCGCGCTTGCGATCACGATCGCTTCGTCAAGCGCGCGCGCAAGCGCGTCGTGTGCAACGGCGCCGTGTGCGATTCTGTTCGCAACGTCGATGCGCACATCGTTCAAACGCACGGTCGCCGAGAAAGTTCCATCAGCACGCGGCTCGAGCGACGACTCGATGCCTGTGGCCGCCGCGGGAACCCAATACAACGCCAGCTCCGCGTCCTCGCGGGCGGAAACGATATAACCATCGACGCCCGCGGCCGGCGTAACGAAACGCTTGGTGCCATTCAGGACGACGCTCGAGCCCTCGCGCCTCGCCGTCGTTGCAACGTTGTCGATGACGATTCCGCCGGCCGCTTCCTGACAGGCGAGGCTCGCCATCAGATCGCCCGCTGCGAGTTTCGGCAGAAGGGTTTGCCGCAAGGCATTGTTGTCGCCATACAACAGGGCGCCACGCGCCAGCACAGCGCATGCGGCAAGCGGCTCCGGCACGAGCGCGCGCGCCAGCTCCTCGGCGACCACGCGCATTGCGGCGCATCCAAGCCCGCTCCCGCCGAAGCTTTCGGGCGACAGGATGCCGAGCCAGCCCTGATCGGCCATTTTTTTCCAGACGGCGGAATCGAAGCCGGGCCTGGTTCCGCGCAGGCCGCGAACGCGCGCCGGGCTTGATTCGCGTGCGCAGAAAGCGATCGCTGAGTCGCGCAGCATCCGCAACTCATCGGCGTCCGTCCCGCCTGCCCCGGGTCTGGCCGCGTGATCGAGGGCGGTACTCATGAATTCCTCCGTTACTCTAGTGCATGAAATTCTTCGCCAGCTTGGCGAAATTTGCGTAGACCTCGGGATCGATGGCGAGCCCGGGTCCGGACGGAACGCTGGATTCCCCAACCGCAAACACTTCCAAAGTCTTCTCGATCTGGCTTCTGGCGATGTTGCGCGTAATGAACACGATACGCGACTGACGGTCGTCGCTCGGCCATCGCTCCAGAACCGCCGGTTCGTGAACGATGGTTTGCACGATGTGTATGACGACGGGTTCGCCTTCAACGTTCAATATGCCTTTGACCCGCAATAGGTCGGCGCCCAGAAAATTCGCAAGCATATTGAGCCAGAGCGCGACTGCGGAACGTCGAATCGGACCCTCATAGGACAGGCTGAAGGTCAGAAGATGAGGATCGTGCCGGTCATCCGCGCGCGCATCCGGATGTCCATGCAAAGCGTGACCTTGCGGAAGCTGCCTGTAGCCTTCGGTTCGCGCCTCCGCCTCCAGCCACCGCTTGATCTCCTCCACCTTGCGCGCAGCATCTCGCGCTTCGCTGCCGAGCAGACTATCGAGCGGAATTTGCCCCTGGTGCACATCGAGAATGCTGGCGCCGGGATTGACCCTCCTCAGCCTCTCACGCAGCCCCGCAAGGCCTGCCGCAGATGCGAGATCGGTTTTTGAAATCAGCAAGGTGTCAGCGACCGCTACCTGCTTCACTGACTCGGCGCTTTGCCCGAGCTGAGCTTCGCCGTGCACGCCGTCTACCAGTGTAGCCACAAGCTCGAGGCGGAAATCGTCGCAGATATCCTCGTCGGTGACGATCGTCTGTATGACCGGCACCGGGTCCGCCAGCCCGGTCGTTTCCACGATCACCCGGTCGAACCAGGGTATCTCGCCGCGGGAGCGCTTCGCATGGATTTCGGAAAACGTATCGACCAGATCGCCTTTCAGCACGCAGCAAAGACATCCATTGTTGAGCAGCATCATGTTCTCGCTCGGCACCGAGACGAGCAGATGATCGATACCGATCTCGCCGAATTCATTGATGATCACGAGGCACTTCGC
Organism: Betaproteobacteria bacterium; assembly: GCA_016192835.1. Lineage (GTDB taxonomy): Bacteria > Pseudomonadota > Gammaproteobacteria > Burkholderiales > SG8-41 > PALSA-1004. Next base: position 84 of record JACPTJ010000300.1, on the reverse strand, counting down.
CATCGCGGGATCCTGCAACAGGTGATTCAGCAAGGTTGTCTTGCCGCTTCCCAGGAAGCCCGTGAGTATGGCAACGGGAATGCG
>JACPTJ010000299.1 GCA_016192835.1 Betaproteobacteria bacterium | reverse complement strand
GCTGTTACGGCGTTCATACGGATGCGCGACAACCTCCGAAACCCACCCAAGACGACACGGGAGTGCGCCGATACGCTCGCCGCACAAGGCTTGAAGAAGTTCGCGGGGTTGATAACGGCAAGGCTTGAATAACATTGGGGGCGTTGACGCCGACCAGTCAAGGTACGTGCTGCGGCCTTTGCGAGTTTGGTATATGGCCGATAGCCATCAAGCGATAGCCAGCATCAAATGCCCGACAGGCTTAGAGGCCGGCTTCACCTTGATTTCGATGTCGTAGCCGAGCCGATTCAAGCAATCCATTAGCTTGCGCTCGGACAGATTGGAGAAGTCGCCACGCATCATGTCGGACACCTTTGGTTGCGTGATACCCATGCGCTTTGCCGCTTCTTGTTGGGTCAGCCCAAGGCGGCGCATGGCCTTCCTGATCTCGATGACCAAGCCAGATTTGATCTTGAGCCTTTCCGCGTCAGGTAGACCCAGATCGGCATACACGTTACCCGAACTGCGCCGCACTTCGATACCGTTAACGAGCCGTTTTTTCATTTCGTAGCTCCTTCGCAAGCGCCGCGGCCACTTTCAGCCTGGCGCGACTTTTCTTTGTCGGCCATACTTCGATTATACATGAACAGGTATATTCAGCAAGCATTGCAATAACGCCACAGTCTCACCCGAGCCGCGGGATCCGGCAATGAGTCGCCCCGCGTGACTGAATTCGGCGGTCGCTGTTGCTCCGTCGTAATGCCAGCCGCCTTGACGGTCTTGGCCCACTTCTCGACTTCCTTGCGCAGGAGCTTGCGGGCTGCCGCGGGCGTATTGCCGACAACCTCGGCGCCGAGCCACCCTCTATAATGGTCCTGCCATGATCCTGCACATCACATCCCGCGCGGAGTGGGTAGACGCACAAGCACGCGGGGAATACATTGCGCCGAGCCTGAACGCGGAAGGCTTCATTCATTGCTCCACCGAAAAACAAGTTCTCCACGTTGCAAATGCTTTTTATCGCGGACGAAACGATCTCGTGTTGCTGCTGATCGATGAATCGAAACTCAAGCCCGAACTCAAATGGGAAGCGCCTGCGGGACCTCCCGCCCCGGGCATTTCCGAATCCGATTCATTTCCTCACATCTTTGGTCCCGTCAACTTGACGGCAGTCGTATCCGCGCGGGACTTCCCGGCTGGCTGACGTTTCCGCTGGCTGATTAACCTGAAGGAGTCACCATGCCGGTAAAAGCAAATGAATCCGGGCCCGACGTGCTCGCTCTGGCACGCAAGATCGGGCTCGAGAAAGCGGTGCATGAGTTCCCGGATGACGTGATCGCAGCGGCGCAGGCGGCGGCGCGCACGCGCAGCGATCTGCCGGCGACCAACAATCCGGCTGACGAACCGTGGCCGCCCATGCGGATGAGGACCCCGTCATGACCGAAGCGCATTGGCTCACTGCCGGCGAGATCGGTTCCGCGTACGCGGCGCGCCGCCTTTCGCCGGTGGAACTGGTGCAGGCGCTGCTCAACCGGATTTCGGCTCTGGATCCGCAGCTCAACGCTTTCATCCGGGTGGATATCGAGGCCGCGCTGGATGCCGCACGCGACGCGGAGAAGGACATCGTGGCGGGTCGGACGCGCGGACCGCTGCACGGCGTACCCATCGGCATCAAGGACATCATCGACGTCGCCGGCCTGCCGACCACCTGTCATTCGAAGATCCTGCTCGACAACATCGCGGCGGAGGATGCGGCCGTCATCAGCCGGCTGCGCGCAGCGGGAGCGATACTTCTGGGCAAATTGTCGCTGCACGAATTCGCGACCGGCGGCCCGTCGTTCGACCTGCCCTTTCCGCCGGCGCGCAATCCGTGGAACATCACCCATCATCCCGGCGGATCGTCTTCGGGCTCGGGCGCAGCGCTGGCAGCAGGCCTGGTCCCACTGGCGCTGGGAACCGACACCGGGGGCTCGATCCGCAATCCCGCTGCCATTTGCGGCATCGTGGGCCTGAAGCCGACGTACGGCCTGGTCTCCCGCCGCGGCGTATTCCCGCTCGCGTTCACGCTCGATCATATCGGTCCGATGACACGCTGCGTGGGTGATGCGGCGTTGCTGCTGGACGCGATCGCCGGACACGATGCGCGCGACCCCGGAAGTGTGCCGGTTTCCTGCAGCCGGTTCGGCGCCGACCTCGAGCGCGGTGCGCGCGGCCTGCGCATCGGTTTCGTGCGCCACTTCCACGAGACCGACCTGCCCGCCGATCCCGAGGTGGCAAGGGCGCTGGACGACGTCTCACGCGTGCTCACTCAGGAAGGCGCGGAGGTACGCACGATCACGCTTCCGCCGCTGCGCGAACTCTCCGCTGTCCAGCGCCTGATCATGCAGGCCGAATCGTGGGCCATCCACGCAAGCTGGCTGCGCGAGCGCCCCGGCGACTATGCCCGGGCGACGCGCCGCAAGCTGATGATCGGCGCTTTTCACTCAGCGGCGGATTACGTACACGCTCAGCAGCACCGCCTGCAAATGATCGCAGCCGTGGACGACGCCTTTCGCGATGCCGATGTATTGCTGACCGCCAACGCCATGGACCCTGCCTGCAGAATTGACGACGAGGATACGCTCGCACGCACTTATGCCCGCCAGGCCCGCAGTCCATTCAATCTGACCGGTCATCCCGCGATTGCATTGATGTGCGGCCTTACAAAGACCGGGTTGCCGCTCTCCGCCCAGCTGGTCGGCCGCGCCCATGATGAGGTCACGTTGTTGCGTGCCGCCGCCGCGTATGAGCGCGCCAGCGAATGGCACAGGCACCGGCCGCCGATATAAAGCGCGTTATTTGCGTCCCTTTACCTAGGGTCGTTTTGGCAGCAGCGGCCGCGCGCCTTCCTGCAACGGCATCTCGTGCGCGAGGATCGTCATCGCCACCATCGAGTAATAACCGATCAGCGCGGTCAGCTCCACCACCCCGGGGATGCCGAACAGTTCGCGCGCACGCGCGTGACTCTGGTCGCTGACGGCGTGGTGCTCGAACAACTCGGTGCAGTAGTCGTACATCGCTTTTTCATCGTCCTGCGTCAGAGCCGGGCGTTCGCCTTTGACCATCGCATCAATCACCGACTGCGCGATTCCCCCTTTCACCGCCGCGTCTGCGTGGGCGTTGAACACGTAGCCGCAGTCCCAGGCGCGCGCGGTGATCACAATTGCGAATTCGCTGAGCCGCGGCGAAAAATTGCTCTTCAGCCGCAGCATTTCCCCGAGCGGATGCCATACTTCGGTCATCTCCGGACAATGCAACCCAAACCGGTAGGGTCCGGGGATGCGCCCCCCGCGCTTGCCGAGGATGCCGTCGACTACGCGGCGCTGCACTGGCGAGAGATCGCTTTCGGGTGAAATCAATGGAATGCGTGGCATTGGGATTTCCTTTAATGTTTTAATCGACTTTCGCTCCCGAGCGCCTCACGACATCGCCCCATTTCCTGTATTCGCTCCGGATCAGTTCGGCGAAGTGCCCGGGCGTGCCGCCGGCGGGCTCGGCCCCGATCGCGGCCTGTATTCGCTCCGGATCAGTTCGGCGAAGTGCCCGGGCGTGCCGCCGGCGGGCTCGGCCCCGATCGCGGCGAGTTTATCTCTGAGCGCAGGCGACGCGAGTGCCTTGTTGATCTCCGCGTTGAGGCGCGCGACGATCGCTTTGGGCACGCCTGCCGGCGCCACGATGCCGTTCCAAGTGGTGGCTTCGTAACCTGGCACGCCCGCTTCTGCAATGGTGGGCACGTCCGGCAGCGCGGGTGAGCGCCTCGCGCCGCTCACGCCCAGTGCCCGCACACGGCCGGCCTTCGCGTGGGGCGTGATCGAGTTCAGGCTTTCCATCAGCAGTTCCACCTGTCCCGAAATGAGATCGGTGGTGGCTGCCGCTCCGCCCTTGTAAGGCACATGCACGATCCGGGTACCGGTCATGAGCTTGAAGAGCTCGAAGCCGACCTGGCCCGGCGTGCCGTTGCCGGAGGAGGCATTCGACAGCTTGCCGGGATTGCGTTTGGCGTAGTCGATCAGCTCCCGCACGCTTTTGACCGGGAGCGACAGCGTGGCCGCAAGCAGCATCTGGTTGTTGGCGATGTGCGCCACCGCCTGAAAATCCTTCAGCACGTCGAAAGGCACATGGCTCGCGAGGTTGGGACTGATCGCGAGCGCGCCGACCGGCGCGTAACCGATCGTGTAGCCGTCGGGGGTCGCGCGCGCCGTCATTTCCATGCCGATCAGCAGCGCGCCGCCCGGACGGTTGTCGACGACGATCTGCTGCTTCAGCTGTTGCGCGAGCGCCGAGGCGACGAGCCGCGCAACGGTGTCGGATGCGCTGCCGGGCGCCTGGGGAACGATCATCCGGATCGGCCGCACCGGATAATCCGCCGCCGCAGTATTGCAAATGACCAGCGCCGCCGCGGCGATCGCAGCGAGTGTCGATTCGATCCTGGTCATGCGGCCCCTCCTGTGCCAAGCACTGCCCGAACTATACCGCTCTTTCCGCGCGATGCGCGGCAAGCGTTCCCTGAATTTTCAGGCCGCGGGCGCTTCGTGCGAAAATGGCTTGCCATCATGAGTCCATCCGACGAACACGAAATCCGCCAGCGCGCGTTGCGCGCGCTGGCGGGCAACCGCAATCCCGGCTACCACTTTGCGGGGCATTTTCTCGACCTGCAATGCCGCCGCTTCGAGGCTGGCGAGGTTGCGTTCGAGCTCGAGCCGGGGCCGCATTGCGTCGATCCGGACGGGACCATGAACCTGGGCGCGCTGCTGTTGTTCGCGGACATGGCGCTCGCCGCGTCGACGCGGCTGTACGTCGATTCGAGCGCACGCACGGCGACGCTGTGCCTGCGCGTCGAATTCACGGGAGTCCCCGCGCGCGGGCGGCTGCGTGCCGAGGCGAAGTCGGATGGCTTCTCGCCGCACACGGCGCTCGCGCAGGCGGCGTGCGAAGGAACCGTTTGCGCCGCGGGCGCGGAAGTCGTGCGCATGTCGGGTATCTGGGTCGCGCCGCCGGCGCCCGAAGGACGCGCGCTCGATCCTTTGCCGTGGGAGCGCAGAGTTGCGGCAACCGTTGCGACGCTTGCACCCGCGCAGCTCGATCCGCTGGAGAAGAACGTCATGCGCCGAGTCGGGCAGGCGCTGCGAGCGGCGGCTCACGGCGGTTTTCTGCACAACCTGTGGCAGCCAGCCGTGCGCCACACGCCGCGCGGCGCGGCGTCGCGCCTTGCCGTCGGCATGCACGTGGGGAATCGAGTCGGGCACGTGCAGGGCGGGCTGCTGTTGAATGCCGCGCTGGCGACCGCAATCGGCGCCGTGCCGCATCACCCTTTGCTCACCGCGGCCAGCGCCTGGTTCATCAGCCCGGGCCAAGGCAAGGCGCTGACATCGCGCTCGACGGTATTGCAGAAAGGCCGCAACGTAGCGGTGGTCAGAACCGAGGTGTTCGCCACCGGCGGCAAGCGCGTGCTGGAAGCCGTGTCCAACCACGCGATCGCGGCGCGGCCCTGAGCCCGGCAGGGAGCAGCACTATCAGGGGTTGCTATGCGTTCATCCCTCACGGGCTAATAGGTAAGTTTGTCTGGCGATGTGGGAAGTGCCACAATATGCGTATCAATCCCCTCGGGGGATGATATGAAGTTACGCTTGATTTTCTTGTTCGCCGCGCTCGCGGCCACGCTGTCCTTGGTCGAGTCAACCTTCGCGCGGCGCAATCTCAACGTTGCCGCACCTCCCGCGAACGAGCAGCGCGTGGTGGACGGCTTGCAGCGGCTCAACCCGGGCACCGTGTTCAAAGACTGCGATGCGTGTCCCGAAATGGTGGTGATTCCGGCGGGCAGCTTCACGATGGGCTCGCCCGCATCGGAACCCGGGCGCTACAGCGATGAGTATCCGCAGCATCAAGTCACGATCTCCCGCCAGTTCGCGGCAGGGAAATTCGAAGTGACTTTCGACGAGTGGGACGTGTGCGTGCGCGAAAGCGGGTGCGGTCACTTTCCGAGCGATAGCGGCTGGGTCCGCGGCCGGCGTCCGGTGACGAACGTCTCGTGGGACGACGCGAAGCAGTACGTGCAGTGGCTGTCGCGCAAGACCGGCAGGAACTACCGGCTGCTCACCGAGGCCGAGTGGGAGTATGTCGCGCGCGCGGGGACGACGACCGCGTTCTCGTTCGGCAGCACCATCACGCCGCAGCAGGCGAACTACCACACGGAGGAGTTCTACGCGGGCAGCCTGGTCGCGGCCTCTTCGCGTGAACAGCCCGCGCCGGTGGGCAACTACGCGCCGAATGCGTTCGGGCTGTATGACGTGCACGGCAACGTCTGGGAGTGGACCGAGGACTGCTGGAACGCAAACTACAGTGGCGCACCGACGAACGGGAGCGCATGGATTGCTGGCGATTGTTTCCTGCGCGTGTTGCGCGGGGGTTCCTGGTTCTCCGGTCCGTGGGCCTTGCGTTCCGCCTTCCGCAGCCTCTTCATCGCATCCAGCCGGTCCACCGACTACGGCTTCCGTCTCGCCAGGACAGATTAGTTATCTGTTGCATTTTTAGCTCTCTGTAAATGAAGATTGCAATCGGATTGACTTTGTGGATCGTGCTCATGCAGCTCTACGATTTTTGGAGCACCTATTTTGTGCTCACGCACGGCGGCCGGGAAATGAACCCGGTGCTGCTTCGCTTGCAGGACTTTCTGCTCCGCCTTGGGTTCCGGTGGAAGTGGTTGTGGCTCGTGATCGCCAAGACATGGGCGATTCTCGTGCTCAGCATGGGCTGGTATTTCAGCGCCTGGGCAGGCGATGGTGTTTACGTCCTCGGGGTGCTGGCGGGGTTCTACGGTTACGTGATGCTCGGGAATTACCGGGCGGTCAAAGAAGTGCGGAAATGAACCACCCCGCCGCAAACAGCGGGGAATTGGACCCGAAGAGATTGAAATGAACGAGTAGGGCCATGGCGGGCTTGGTAAGCGCCTCTCCCTCAATGGTCGCAGTTCGATCCGATTCAGACATTCGCGCTGAGTCGATCGCGAAACTCCAAGATTTTCCGATCTGCGGCCTAGCGATGTGGTTCATTTCCGGCCGCCGTCTCCGACTGCGGACTCGCAATGCTCGTTGCCTCGGACGCCGGGGCGGCGCTTGTTTGCCGCGAAGGCGGTGAATCCGGTCCCCCGACGTACTCGACGAGCGGTTGTAGCGGCGTGCGATTCAGATTCAGCGTCAGAACGTCGGATCGGTTGTAGTGCCCGGCCACATCGTGACGCATTTTCGGGGCGATGATGGCTTCAATGTCGCAATCGGCGTAGACAATTCCTTCCGCACCGGGCGCAACCGTGTCGCTGCACAGCCGTCCACCGGGCGCGAAGATCCCGGTAAAGCTCATGCACGGCCCCGACATTGCGCGACGTTTCTCCTCCGTGTCGGCGACTTTGGCAATGACGCTTTCGTCAATGGCCGGGGAGACGACGATGTTGAACACCTTTCCTTCGAAGGCGTGCGTCGCCCCCCGTAGCTCAATTTCCTTGCTGAGGTCGTAGCCGCCGAGATCACCGCCGGGCAAGGCCGGATAGTTCGATACGTGCACCTGTTCTCCCTGGGCGATGAGGGCAAACCGCGCCAGAGGATTGGCATTCTCGCCGCAAATGAGGGTACCCAGCTTGCCGAGCGTCGTGTCGAGCACGCGCAGGGTGGATCCGTCCCCGAAACCCCATACCATCTTTTCAGCATAGGTAGGCATGAGCTTGCGGTGCTTGAGCAGGACCCCCTCCGGCCCAATGATGAGATTGGTATTATAAAGCGTGCCCAGCGTATTCACCGGCCGCTCGTTGATGCCGATGACCACATAAGCCCCCGCCCTCCGAGCCGCTTCGCACAGGCGCGCGGTGGTAGCGCTCGGAACCTCGACTGCGTTCTTGACGAGCTCGATAAAGTAGGACGTGGTCCGGAAAGGATTTTCCAGCCGGATCCAGTACGGGTAGCCCGGCAGAAACACTTCCGGAAAGGCAATCAGGCTCGCCCCGGCACGTGCGGCTTCGGCAATGAGAGAGCATGCCTTGTCCAGGGTAGCCTCACGGTTCAGGAAAACGGGGGCTGCCTGAACCGCGGCCGCCTTGAATTTTGGAAAGGTATCACCCATCGCAACCTCCTTCCTACAAGCATTTACGCCGTCTGACCTTCATAGACCTTCGACGATAACGAGCCGTGAGTTCGATGCTTGCTCCCGGATGCGCTCAGCCGGGTCATGAATCTCGATGTCTGCTATCAGGAAGGCTGGCATGCGTGAATCCTTTGGACGACGACAAGGGTCGCAACATTACAACTAACGCTGCCTACTGTCGAGGCGAGCAAACGAACCACACGCTTATTATGGTCTGATCCCAGCTATGGCCACGAAGGCGGTTTGGCCTCCCCCGGGGAGTGGGGAGGCGGTGATGCTAAACCCAGATCACCGGAGGCCAAGGACAGGTTGCACCCGTAGGCCGAATTATCTAACGTTGCGGCGGAATGACCGGCAGCAGCACGGCAGCCTTGCGGTTCGCGCCGAAGTGCAGCGTGACTTTGCCGCCGAAAATCTCCGGCAGCCGGTCGACCGGATCGTCGTGCACGAACGGGCCGCAGCCTTTCATCGGGTTTTTCATGTTCGACAGCGTCGCCGCCTCGCCCTCGTATTCGTAGTCCTTGCCTCGCACCGTGAGCGCGACGCGGTAGCCCTTGGGAACGACGATACAAGTCGGCCAGATCTCGATGTCTAGCTCGTAGACCTGTCCCGGCGTGAGCGGCTGGTGCTCGTCGTGGGTGTGATACGGCCGGTACGGCAGCGAGAGCTTCGGATCGAGCTTGCGGTGCGATGCGCGCAGCCAGCCCTGGCCGATCGGCGTATGCGGATCGAGCGCGCCCTGGAACACGACTTCTTTCCCGTGCGGGTCGAACACGCGCAGCACGATGAAGAGATCGGCGTCCGCGGTCGAAGATGAAACGAAAAGTTTGAGCGCTGACGGCCCCGTGATCTCGGTTTCCTGCTCGAGCGGAGGCGTCGAGAAAGTCACGCCTTCACCCATCGCGTCGTAGGTGATCGACTGCTCCGCGGCGACGGGCGTTAATGCAAGGCTCTTGTCGCGCGGATCGAGGTAGAAATGTGTCCACGCGGTGCGCGCGAGCGGCCATTCGTTTTCATGGCGTTCGACGAACTTCTCGCCGGGATGACGCACCTGCAGCAGCACGCGCGGCTGCCGGTCCCAGCCATTGGCGATGCCTTTCAGGAAAAAATCGAAGAAACGCTTCTGCAGCTTCACGCCGTAATCGGTATAAAACGGCGCCCAGTGCGAGCCGCCGTGAACTTCGAGCCATTTACGCTGCGATGCCGCGCGCATGTAGCCCTCGAAATTGCCGCGCGGGTGCAGGCCCTGCCCGCCCCAGTTGCCGGCGGACAGCAGCGGCACGGTAACTTTCGATAGATCGCCGGTGCGCTCGTGGTAATACGGCCCGTCGAGCGGGCGCGTAAGCACGCTCTGCCACAAGTTCTCCCGGTTTTTCACGAGTTCTTCCTCGGAGAGGGTCTCGGGGCCGCACACGAGTTCCCCGGTAATGCGGCTTTTCGCCCCGCGGCTGCCGACGCCGTGCTGCACGGTCTTCACCTGCATGTCCTGCCAGTTCTTGCGAAACACGCAGATGATCCCGCCGTGGCGGTTCGAATCGCGATAGTTGTCGACCCAGCCTTCCCAGACGCAGATCGCCGCGAGATGCGGCGGCTGCGTCGCCGCGGCGCGCCACTGGCTGCTCGCGTAATAGGAAATGCCGTTGAGACCGACTTTGCCGCTGCACCACGGTTGCGCCGCCGTCCACTCGATGCACAGATGAAAATCGCGGTTTTCGCGCGCGTTGTTGTGGCTCAAGTAACCGGGCGAGCGGCCCGCGCCTCGCGAATCGACGCGCACGCAGACGTAGCCGTCCGGCACCCACTTCTCGGGATCGACGACTTCCCAGCTCTGATACTTATTGGTGGAGCCCGTAACCGCGTCGGGATTCTCCCTGCACATGATTTCCCACGCCGTCTTGTAGCCCTCCTGGAACGCAAGTCCCTTGCCGTACGGGCCGTAGCTCACGAGCGCGGGGTAGCGCCCTTCCGCCACCGGGCGGAACACGTCCGCGCGCAGCACGAGGCCGTCGTCCATCGCAATCGGCACATCCCAATCGATCTTCATGCCGTCGCGGATTTCGCTGCTGAGTGCATTCATCGTTGCATTTCCTTTGGGGGTGCAGTGCCGGAACCGGAATTGTATGACATCGGCACGCCGGCGGCGCAGCGGATCTTTACAAGTGTGTCCGCCCGCCGTAATGTTCCTGCCCAGCCTGCTGAGTATTACGAAACCGGATGACAATCGGGTTTCTGAGTATTACGAAACCGGATGACAATCGGGTTTCGCTCGATGCTCCCCTCGCCCCCTTGGGGAGAGGGGCATGGGGGAGAGGGGCTGGGAGAGAGGGGCGATACAAAACCAATGGGAGATGGATATGGCGGTGAGTAAAGTTGACAAGGCAGCACAGCTCGCAGCGCTTCCGGTGCGGCATGACGAGGACCCGTTCATCGTGGCCATCGGCGGGTTCTACCGCCGCTGGTTCAATCTGGTCGACGACCTGCAACCGATGCTCGACACGGTCGCCAGGCTCAAGGGAACCGAGGACGAGGATTGGGTCCCGGCATGGTGCGCGGTCGCAGCACCCTACGAGAGGCAAGCCGAAGCCGCGCTCAAGCGCGGTGACAGGGTGGCTGCGCGCAAGCTGTTCCTGCAGGCGAAAACGTATTACAGCCTGGCGCGCTTTCCAGCGCCGTACCATTCGGGCTCGCCGATCTGCCCGCCGGACATGAGTCCGCTGAAAGCGCAGTCGTACAACCAGTACCTCGAATGCTTCCGCCGCGCGACCGAGCTGAGCGACATGCCACACGAGGTTATCCGCGTCGCGCGCGACGGCAAGCAGGCCGTCGGTTTCCTGCGCCTGCCCAAAGGCGCTTCGGCATCCAGCCGCGTGCCTGCGGTGCTCGTCATGTGCGGCGCCGACATGTACAAGGAAGACCGCGAGAAGTACTCCGACTACGCCAACGCCGAGGGCATGGCGGCGCTGGTCGTCGATGCGCCGGGCACCGGGCAGACGACTTTTCCGCAGGCACCCGAGTCGATCATCGCGTGGCAGGCCGCGCTCGACGCGCTCAGCGCGCGGCCGGAAATCGACGGCAATCGCCTCGGCGCGTTCGGCGTGAGTCGCGGCGGCCTGTGGGTGATGCGGCTTGCCGCGCACGATGCGCGAGTGAAAGCGCTGATTTCCTGCGCGCCGGGCGGTGTCGGCTATTGGGGCACGCCCGAGGAACGCGCCGAATGGCGCAAAGCTGCCGCCGAACGCGCGAAGAAAAACTGGTTCGGCCCGCGCGGCACCAAGCCCGCGCCGAAAGAGCTGACCGAGGAAGAGCAGCGCAAGGAATTCCTGCGCTGGTCGCTGAAGGACAACGGGCTGCTCGACAAGCTGACGATGCCGATGTTCCTCGTCAACGGCAAGATCGACCATCTCACGCCGATCGGCAACCTTTATCTCGCGCTGGAGTCCGGACCGCCGACGGGACGCGTTGCGCGCGTCTACCCGGATGACGGCCACATCGCGGCGAAGAACGAACGCGAGTGGGCACCCGCCGCCTGGAAGTGGCTGCGCGAGCAACTCACGCGCTGAGCGACTTGCCCAGTCGTCCAGACGGTCCTAAACTACGTATGTGGCGTTCGCCATACTTATGAAACAAGCCTTGCTGCAAACACTGCTGGTGCTCGCCGCCGCGGGCGTTCCCGCCGAAGCAAGCGCGCAGGCTTCCCCCGGGAAATCCGTCTATCCCGACAAGCCGATACGGCTCGTCGTGCCGTTCCCGCCGGGTGGAACCACCGACATCCAGGGACGCCTGCTGGCCGAGAAGCTCGCGCAACGGCTCGGCCAGCCGGTCGTAACCGACAACCGCGGCGGCGCGCAGGGCATCATCGGAATGGAGATCGTCGCGCGGGCTCCCGCCGACGGCTATACCATCGTGATCGCCGTGGTGGGTCCCTGGGCAATCAATACCTATCTTTACAAGCTTCCGTACGATGTGGTGAAGGACTTCGTGCCCATCATCCACGTCGCGACCACGCCTGGCGCGCTGGTCGTCCATCCCTCGCTTCCTGTAAAGACGGTGAAGGAACTGATCGCGCTTGCGAAGCAAAAGCCCGGGGAGCTCAACTACGGTTCGGCCGGCGTGGGCGGATTTTTTCATATTTCCGCCGAGCTCTTCGCCTTCATGACCGGGATCAGGTTGACACACGTGCCGTACAAAGGCCCCGCCGCGGCGCTGACCGATCTCGCCGCCGGCCGCATTCACGTGATGTTCAACAGCGCGATTGTCACCGTGCCCTTCATCAAATCCGGCAAGGTGAACGCTCTGGCCACGACCGGAGCGAAACGCGTCGCTGCGCTGATCGATCTGCCAACGGTCGCCGAAGCGGGCGTCCCCGGTTATGAGAGCTCCACCTGGACTGCGGTCGGCGTGCCCGCGCGCACCCCGCGGGCGATCATCCAACGCCTGAACAGGGAACTCGAGGCGATACTGCAAATGCCCGACATCCGGGAGCGCTTCGCGGCAGGAGGGTCCACCACGACCGGCGGCACGCCGGAGCAGCTTCGCGATTATCTGAAATCGGAACTCGCCAAGTTCGGCAAGCTGATCAAGGAAGCGGGCATCAAGGCGGAGACCGCGCGTTAACCAGCCGGCTGTAGCGGGGACTTTTCCCGCTGGGTCAATTTGGGGAGACCAACGCAAGTGGCACTGGACCTGGAACTTCTGAAGCAGTGGATTGGCCGGCGCGAATCGGACGTCGATTACGTAACGATCCCGGCACTGCACCGTCTTGCGGCGACGCTGGACCGCGACGACCCGATGCCCAGGAACGGCGATCCGCTCCCGGTCGGCTGGCACTTCATCCTGTTCCCGCGCGTAGTGCGTCATTCCCAGGTAGGGCCCGACGGTCATCCCCGGCGCGGCGATTTCCTGCCGCCGGTACCGCTGCCGCGCCGCATGTTTGCGAGCAGGCGCACCACGATGGTCGCGGACCTGCGCGTCGGCGACGAAGTCAGGCGCGAATCCACGATCAAGGATGTTACGATGAAGGAAGGCCGCTCCGGGACCATGGTTTTCGTTACCGTGAAAACCGACTTCCTGAGCCCGCGCGGCCTGGCGATCGGCGAAGAGCAGGATTTCGTATACCGTGGCGAGCCCGACAAGAACGCGGCGCCGCCTGCGCCGCAACCGGCTCCGGGCAAGGCCGTGTGGAGCAGGACCGTTGTTCCCGATCCCGTCCTGCTCTTCCGCTACTCGGCGCTCACTTTCAACGGCCACCGCATACACTACGATCACCCGTATGTGACGACAACCGAGGGTTACCCGGAGCGGGTGGTAAATGGCGGCCTGACGACAATGCTGACGCTCGAGCTTGCGCGCGCGCACGCGGCGACGCCGATCAAGTTCATGTCCTCGCGCGCGACGCGTCCGCTCTTCGTCAACCGCCCGTTCACCGTGTGCGGCGAACCCTCGGCCGACGGGAAATCGGCCAAGCTGTGGGCAGTCGACGATCAGAACGCGCTGGCCATGCTGGTAAGCGCCGAATTCAGGTGAGGCACGACGAACGTCCGCGCACCGTGAACCAATCGGCAAAGACCGGGACCCAATTGCGCAATGGGCGGGCAGGCTGCTGCGCATCGCGTGAGGAGAGAAATTATGAAACGATACTGTCGCATTGCCGTTGTTGCGTTGCTCACCGTGTCGCTCTTCCCCACAGTCGCGCGGGCTCAGACCTATCCGGTAAGGCCGGTGCGCGTGGTCGTCGTGTATCCACCGGGGGGCTCGAATGATCTCACCGGCCGCATCGTGTTTCAAAAGATGTCGGAAATGATCGGACAGCAGTTCGTGATCGAGAACCGTGGAGGGGCGGCTGGCAGCATCGGCGCCGACATGGTGGCAAAAAGTCCGCCTGACGGCTACACCATCATGGTGCAGTCCGCCTCGCACCTTGCCAATGCGTTCCTGTACAGAAAGCTTCCCTACGACACGCTCAATGATTTCATCGGCGTAAGCATGCTCATCAGGCAGGTGGGCATACTGATGGTGCACCCGTCGATGCCGGTGAAATCGGTCGGGGAATTGATCGCGCTGGCCAAGAAACGGCCCGACCAGATTTTATATGGGTCCGCCGGGAGCGGCAGCGGCGGGCATTTGATGATGGCCCAGCTCATCTCGATGGCGGGGGTGCGGATGGTGCACGTGCCGTACCGGGGCGGCAGCCCCTCCATGACCGCGACTGTCTCCGGAGAAGTCCAGGCGATCGTCTCGATTATCGGCCCCGTCCTCTCGCACATCAACGCAAATCGGGTGCGAGCGCTCGCGGTGACCTCCGAAGACCGAGTCAAGCAGTTCCCGGAGCTTCCGGCAATCGGGGAAACCGTCCCCGGCTATGAATTCACCGCATGGGTCGGCGCGTTCGTGCCCGCCGGAACCCCCAGGCCGATCGTCGACAAGCTCAACGCAGCGTTGAAAAAGGTGTTGAGCGACCCGGCCGTTATGGCGAGACTTGACGGTCTGACGGCCGACCCGCTGTATACGACGCCTGAAGAGTTTGCGCGCCAACTGAAGTCCGGCTACGCGCAATACAAGAAGCTCATCGAGATGACCGGCGCGAAAATCGATTGATCATGTCTGAAACCCGAGCGCGGCGCGGGCCGCTGTCCCGCTTTACCGTCGTTGATCTGACCCGCGTGCGCTCCGGCC
>JACPTJ010000298.1 GCA_016192835.1 Betaproteobacteria bacterium | reverse complement strand
CCTAACGTTTAGTTGACCGACACATCCTAAACCACAATCAGTATCGCAGGTGTGGCGGTGTCGGTCGAACGTCCAGTTGGACGAGCCCGGCGGTGCGATGGCTGATATGGGGATGGCAGAAACGGTTGACGTGATTATAAGCGCTCGGTGCGTCGAAGCGAGGGTGCAGCGGGCTCGAGGGCGACGGTCGATGGGGCAATGCGAGGAGCGCACACGGTCGGAATGAGGATGCAGGCCCGATAGTGACGAGCGCGGACGCGTGTGCGCCTGCGCAAGCGAGCCGCAGGGGCATTCGCTTCAGTGCAGGATCGGGGGTGGACCGGTGCCATGGACGAGGAGGGAGGTGAACACGAGCAGCGCGCCGCATTTGGGGCAGCGGCCGCTCTCGTCGCGGTTGCGAAAGCGCGCGAGAAACTGCGCCGCGCTGAGCGGTTTCGGTTCTTCGACCGGAGCCTGGCTGAGTGCGGCGCGGGCTTGGTCGAGGCGAGCCGCTTGGCGCGGGCCGTAGAGCCCGTAGCCGCGCACCGCTTGCAGCCGCGGCACGGGGATGTGCGCAAGATAGCGCGCGAGAAAGTCTTCGGGCGCCAAGCGCATGACGACAGTGTCCTCGCCAGCGTCGTCCTCGTCGCGGTGCGGCCGATAGCGAAAGGCGATGCACTCTTCGCTCACTTCGAGGAACTGGGTGTTCTTCAGCGGCCCGCCCTTGAGATAGCGCGCGAGGTAGGCGGCGACCCCTTCGCCGTGGGCGTAGCGCGCGCGGAGGTGCACGTTCCATTTTTTGCGCCCAAGGCGGTTCAGCATCGAGCGCACGCGCTCGCGGCTCGAGTCCGCCGGCACGCGCAGCTTGCCGCGCTCGAGCGCATGCTTAAGCACAGCGAGGAGTTTCCCGCGAAAGAGCTGCATTACCACGCGTGCGGGCAGAAAGTGGCTTCTCCGGGGTTTCACCCACGCGCCGTCCTTAAGGCCGCCGTCGGCCGCGAGCACGTGCAGGTGCGGGTGCAGCGAAGCGGAGCGCCCCCAGGTGTGCAGCGCCGCGATGAAGGCCGGTGTGGCGCCCAGATAGCGCGGGTCTTCCAACAGTTCGATAAGCACCGCGCGCACCGTGCTGAAAAGAAGGTTCGCCATGCCCGCGCGGTTCCAGCACCACAGCGCGTTCAACTCGTGCGGGATGGTGAAGATGAGATGATGGTGCGCGCAGGCGATCAAGCGTGCGCGCTGGCGCTCGAGCCACTGCTCGGTGGCGAGCGCCTGGCACTGCGGGCAGCCGCGCTGATGGCACGAGTTGTAGAACGCGCGCTCGACGTGCCCCTCCGGACAGCGGCGCACGTGGCCGCCGAGCTCGGCGGTGCGGCAGCGCGAGATCCAGTACACCGCGCGATGCACGTACGCGGGCAGCCGATGCTGCTTCGCGTAGGCCTCAAAATGCGTCTGGAATATTTGTCGGAGCGTGCATTCCATGTCCTCCAAAACGCACGCCTACGCGTTTACGTCTACATCACCGCCGGCCGTTGCACTCGCTCCCCCGGCGCAGCCGGGCTCGTGCAACGTTCGCAATAACCGGCCGACGTAGCGCGAAGGGCGAAGTGACCCCGCCAGCGATGCTGGCGGGCGGTCCGGTTCATTGCGCGGTTAGCCGACTTGTTCCCATCAGGCTACTCCAAGAAAAACTTGATCAATGCAGCGTTGACTGCCGTGGGATTCATCTGGCTCATCTGATGCGCCGCGTTTGGAATCATTACCCGAGCCGCGGCAGGCTGGCAGCGCTGATACGCATCCAGGATAGGCCTGAAGTGAGGAGGACTCTTGTCGCCGGTCATCAGCAATACCGGAATTTTGATTTTGCCAATATCGTCGCAGCTGATCGGTTTGGCTTTGCCATCGGCAGCCTGACCGACAACCGTCCAAGCATTCTCCAGCCGGAATTGGCGCTGCACGTCGGTGAGCCGTTTCCAGGCACCCTTACCATTGACGCCGTCAAAGAAAAACTCGAGCCCGCCCGCAATATCGCCCTTCCGGTAATACACTTCGGTTGCTTTGGCGCGCGCGACTACAACCGATGCGGGCTTCAGGGGAGGCGCCAACTCGGTGAGTGCGGGATCCATCAGCAGCAGTTTCCTCACGAGCTCGGGTCGGGCAAGTGCCGTTCGAACCGCCACTTGTCCACCGCGTGACCACCCGACGAGATAGACCGGACCTGTGTTTAGCTTTTCAATCAGCACTGCCAGGTCTGCCGCGTGCTGCTCAAGACCGAAATTGCCCACGCCATTCCAGCGTTCAGGATAGTAGTGCCGCAGGCTTACTGAGACGACCCGGAACCGCGAGGACAGAGCCTCCTGCTGTGGTGTCCAGTAACGGTAGTCATTGAGCGAGCCGTGCACGAGGACGATGGTTGGCCCTGCTCCGCGCTCCACGTAAGCCATGGGATAGCCATTCGTTGTTAGGGTCTTCACACCAGACGGAAGCTGCCAATCGGGCTGTTGAACCGTCTGGCATCCGCCGAGGGTGATGATTAGTGCAACCGCAGGGGCAAAAAATGAAAGGCGATTCACTATAGGCATGATGCTCCTCCTTTGTGCGGGACTTCTGGCGGCTAACGTCTGCGGTGAAATGCGCGGGCGAGCAACGCAAGCATCGCGTCATTTTCGACCGCTTCGTTAGACCGCAATATTTCTGCGAACGTTGCCACAATGGGGGATAGATCAGGGCGCGCTAGGAAGCCGTGTTGCCGGAAGCAGCACGAGGACCGCAAAGCATGCAAGAAAGATCCATAAACCTGGCCACCCCCCGAGAATCGATATTGAACGTGAGGTAAATATT
>JACPTJ010000166.1 GCA_016192835.1 Betaproteobacteria bacterium | reverse complement strand
TTGCGTCATACGTTACCTCCTTTTAGAGGATAAAGGCACGCAGGAACAGTCGTGCATAGTGGTCCGCCAGCAGGAACGCGAACAGCAGGCTGAGGTACCGGATGGAATAGCCGAAGGTCTTCATCGCCTGCGCGTCGGAATCGGTGCGATACAGTGCCAATGCGGAACGCAGGAACCCGATGCCCAGCGCGATCGCGCCCGCCAGGTAGATCAGCCCGCTCATGTGCGTGACGAACGGCAGCATGGTGACCGCCACCAGCAGCGCCGTGTACAGCAGGATATGGAGCTTGGTCACGCGCACCCCGTGGGTCACCGGCAGCATGGGGATACCGGCGCGGGCATAGTCCTCGCGCCGGCGGATGGCCAGCGACCAGAAATGGGGCGGGGTCCACACGAAGATGATCAGGAACAGCAGCAGCGCCTCGGGATGGATCTGACCGGTCACCGCCGCACAGCCCAGCACCGGGGGCGCTGCGCCCGCCGCCCCACCCAGCACGATGTTCTGGGGCGTCCGGCGCTTGAGGAACATGGTGTAGATGACGGCATAGCCGATGAGCGAGATGAACGTGAGCAGCGCGGTAAGAGGATTGACGAGCCGCCACAGGACGAACATCGCCAGCGCGCCGAGCGTGAGCGCGAACAGCACGGCCTGGCAAGCGCCGACCTCGCCCATCGGCAGGGGCCGCCGGCTGGTACGCGCCATGACCGCGTCGATGTGCCGGTCCGCCACGTGGTTGAGCGCGGCGCCGGAGGCCGCCGCCAGCGCGATGCCCAGGGCGCCGAACACGCAGGCGCCCAGCGGCGGCGCGCCCGCGGTGGACAGGAACATGCCGACCACCGCGGTGAAGGTGACGAGCAGCACCACCTTGGGCTTGCACAATCGCCAGTAGGCGCGCCAAGAGACGGCAACGGCGCCTGCCGCGCCACGGGCGACGGAGTAGCTATGCATGAATCCTCTCCACTGTCGGCTGGACTCGACGGCGACCCGGGCCATGCCCGGTTCCTCCGTTACGAACATCCCACGCTAATATCTACCTCATCGCAGAAGAAAACCCTGACGCGCGTCAACTTCCGTGCGCGTCACGATGTGGCGCAACCGGTGCGGCGGCGGAATCGCGTGCCGGTCAGGCGCAGGCGGGAGAAGTGGTTACGCGGACGAGCGGACGAGCGCCGGCACCAAGGCACGGGTCACGACCCGCTCGTTGGCAAGATCTCGCAGCGCCTCGAGGTCGAGGACCGCGACCTGGCGGCGCTGCACGCAAATCAAGCCGAGATCCTGCAATCGCGATAACACGCGGCAGACGGTTTCCTCGGCCATGCCCAGATAGTTGCCGATGTCGCCGCGCGACATGCTGAAGTTGAACTGTGTGGCTGAGTAATTGCGGGCCGCAAATCGCCGCGATAGGCCGAGCAGAAATGCCGCCAGCCGCTCCTCCGAGGAGTGCTTTCCCAGCAGCATCATCAAGTGCTCGTTGTCGCAAAGTTGGTTGCTCATGATCCGCAGCATCTGATAGTGAACGGCCGGAATGCGATCGGCAACCGCTTCCAGGCGCTCCACCGATATTTCGCATACCGACGTGGTTTCCAGCGCCATCGCCTCGCATGAATAGCGTTTCGAATCGATCGCGCTCAGACCGAGCAGTTCGCCAGGCACGTGGAGCCCCGTGATCTGTACGCGGCCGTCCCCGGTCGTCAGGTAAGTCTTGGCCGAGCCGCTGCGAATTGCGTAGATGTAATCGAGCGCCTGGCCGGCCTTAAACATGATTTGGCCGCGCCGGATGGTCTGCTTGCGCTTGACGATATGATCCAGCAACGACATTTCTTCCTGGTCGAGACCGAGCGGAACGCATAACCGGTAGACCCCGCAGTCGCGGCAAGCCACCGGCACGCACCCCGTAGCCGGGTGCAAATGAATGACTGAAGCGCCTCGTCGCATCATCGCCTTGTGCCTCCCCTAATCCCGATTGCAGTTGCAACTGGCCTGGTTGTTCATTACATGATACTTCCTCGGCTGGCGTGTGTGCATGGTAAGTAGTCGCGCCTCGGCCGCTTTTGATCTAAATCAAACCTTCCCTGGCGCAACCGCTGGCGGTCCAGCCGCGGTCTATTGACCTATATCAAGTTCCCCTTCCGCAATCCGCGGTTTACTGGGCGCTGCATCAACAGGTATGGAATGGCCCGGCCCATCATGAACGCCCGCAACGACCTGCCCGTGAGCACGGGAAATGACGCTGAACGAATGCTGGAGGCGCTCCGCAACCCGCAGTGCTACCCGCATCCGGTCGCGCGCGTCACCCTGCTTGAGACCCACATCTCGTGGGTGATACTCACCGGCAGCTACGCCTATAAGATCAAGAAACCGGTGAATCTCGGCTTTCTCGATTTCACCACGCTCGCGGCACGCCGCCATTACTGCGACGAAGAACTGAGACTCAATCGCAGGCTTGCGCCGGGCCTCTACCTCGAAACGGTCGCAATCACCGGCTCGCCGCAGCAACCGGTCATCGGCGGCAGCGGACCTGGGATCGAGTATGCAGTGAAAATGCGCGAGTTTCCGCAGTCCGCATTGCTCGATAGCGCGCTGGCACGCGGCGAAGTCAGCGTTGCGACGATCCAGGCGCTGGCGCACAGGATCGCCGCATTCCACGCCGCGCTGACGCCGGCAGCGATGACAGCCGACGCTGCTGCGGCTGCGGCGCTGGCGCCGGCGCTCGACAACTTCCGGAAGATGCTGCCGTTACTCGATGCGCCTGCCGACATCGCCGCGCTCAACGCCGTGCGCGACTGGACGCAGCTCGAGCATCAGTCCCGCCGCAGTCAACTTGGAGAGCGCGGTCCCGCCGGCCGCGTGCGCGAATGCCACGGCGACCTCCACCTCGGCAATATCGCGTTGCTCGACGGCGCGGCGACGCCGTTCGATTGCATCGAATTTAACCCGGCTTTGCGCTGGATGGATGTCATCAGCGAAATGGCTTTCCTGGTGATGGACCTGGAAGCGCACGGCCGCCGCGATCTTGCGTACGCGTTCCTCAACAGCTACCTCGAAGCGACCGGCGATTACGCCGGCGTTGCGGTGCTGCCGTTTTATCTCGCTTATCGCGCCGTGGTGCGCGCCAAAATCGGCCTGATACGCGCTGTACAGCACGGCACGGCAGGCCAACGCGATCAGCGCGCGCTGCACGCCTGGCCGCATTATCTCGCGCTCGCTCGCTCATATGCCGGATCCCGGCGCGGCGCGGTCATTATCACGCACGGCCTGTCCGGATCGGGTAAGACCACGCTCACCCAGGCGTTGCTCGCCGCGCTCGGCACTGTGCGCATACGCTCGGATATCGAACGCAAGCGGCTATACGGCCTTGATGCGGCTGCGCACACGAAGTCTGCGCCCGGCGCCGGCATCTACTCACCGGTCGCGACCGCGCAAACCTACGTGCAACTGGCGCAACACGCGCGCAGCATCGCCGGCGCCGGCTACCCGGTGATCGTCGACGCGACCTTCCTCAAACACGCGCAGCGCGCCGCATTTCGCGCCCTGGCGCAGGAACTTGGTGTGCCATACGTAATCGCGAGCTTCACCGCCCCGCCAGAGGTGCTGCGTGCGCGCGTTGCGGCCCGCGCGGCACAGGGCGGCGATGCATCGGAAGCGGAACTCGCCGTGCTCGAAGCTCAGATCGCGACCCACGAGGCACTCACGGCGGATGAGCTCGGCCTCGCGGTCGCGGCGGATGTCCGCGGCGATCCCGCCGCCGGCGCGCGCGCGTTATGCGACGCTCTGACGCATCGGCTGCAGCGGTAACCGGTGATATGGCCAAACGCGAAAACGAAACCACAGCCGCGTTGAAGCGCGCTCAATTGTTTCGCACGCTGGCGCCCGCGGCACTGGCGCGCCTCGCGCTGAACGCGACTGCGGTCAATCTGCCGCGTGGCAAACAGCTGTGCCGCAGCGGCGAGCGCTGCCCCGGCCTCTACCTCGTGGTAGGCGGGCGCATCATGCTTAGCATCGGCGCACCGCGCGGCGCCAGCAAAGTGATCGAGCTTATCGGCCCGGGCGGGCACATCGGACTCGCCGCAGCGGTACTTGGCGCGCCGGAAACCGTGACTGCCCAGACGCTTGCCGACAGCCGTTTGCTGCTGATTCCGTGCGAGGCGCTGCTCGACTGTGCTGCCAGCAACCCCGGGTTCGCGCTGCAACTGGTCGCTGAACTCAGTCGCCAGGTATGCGGGCTGATCTCCGACATCGAGGCGTTTTCACTGCACTCGGGGCGCGAGCGCGTTGCCGGTTATTTGCTGCAGATCGCCGCGGCGGGTAGTGCACGGCCGCGCCCGGTCACGCTGCCCGCCAAGAAAAGCATCATCGCCTCCCGCCTGAGCCTCACCCCGGAATATTTCTCGCGCATGCTGCACGAGCTGATTGCAGCCGGGGCAATTGCGGTCAACGGGCGGCAGGTCACCATTCTCGACCCCAACCGTTTGCGCAATCCCGGCCATTAGCGCATACGCCGGGGAACGCTGAGCGCACCCCGGCCTACGCCGCTACGCCGTGCGCGAACCCGTAGAAGGTCAGGTTGCCGCGCGAGCGGCTACCTGACTACTGCGTCCTCTTCGTGAACGGCTGCTTGCCGCACCGAATGGGATTATTTCGTTGGCATGGTCGAACAGGTCACGGCAGAAACCGGGTCCGGACCCCGTAACGCTCATAAACCGGCAGCGCCCGCCGGTCGCAACTGACGAGTTCGGCGCCGCAGCCAGCCGCGGTCGCGGCGACCAGCGCGTCGTACGCTGCACCACCGCTCACCCCGTGACCGGGCAACCCCAGAACGAAATCCTTATAGGCTGGTGCGCTTAGCCGCAGGAACGGCTGGGGGAAACGCGCCGTCAGGAAATCGCGGATCACTTCACCGGAAGTCCGGTGAGGCGGAGGCAACCGGCTGAGCACGGAATAGGTCTCGAGCGCGCAGTGCTCGATCAAATGCAATCCGCCGTCAAGCGCGCGCCGCGCGGCCTCATGACTCTCGTGCCACGATGCGAAGGCGGCAACCACCACGCTGGTGTCCGCCGCCTTCAACGCCTGACGCGCTCCAGGGTGTCGCGAACCTGTTCGGCTGTCAGCGCGGGCAGCTCGGCATCCGGCACTGCAACGACCCCTTTTCCCCGCCTCTTCAGTTGCACCGGAGTCGGAGCGATTTCGATCTCAAGGCGTCCGTCGCTCGCCCGCATCTCCAGCGGCTGTCCCGCTTTCAGCCCCAGCGCCTGTCGCAGCAGCTTGGGAACGACGATTCGACCCGCCGCATCAATGGTAGCTTTCATGGCATATAGATTGCCATAATGATGGCAGAGTTGCAACCCATTGGACGCGGGGTTTGGCCAGCGCCTTTCTGGCTGAGGAGCCATACCGCCCCTTTCAGTTTCGTTGGTAAGCCAGTTGGCCTCAGCACGTGTTGTGCCCGGACCCGGACTACCGCGCGAGCGCCGCGGATGATCAACCTCCCCAGAAATATGCGGGCTGACGCTAAACGACGCGAATACCATCCCCGTATCGCGCGAGCAGCGCGTCGTTGGTCAGCAGCGTAAGCGGTTCCACGACGCTTTGCGCAACGAGCAGCCGGTCGAACGGGTCCCGGTGGATGTCCGCAAGCTGCACCACTCGCGCCGCATGCGCACCAGTCACGGGAAGCTCGACGAAACCCATCCGCGGCAACGCCGCCAGCAAGGCCGGTACATCGACGCGGAAATCCTTGCGTCTGAGCGCGCTCTTGATGGCGATCTCCCAGATGCTTGCCGCGCTGTAGTAAACCTCGTTGGCGGGGTCCTCAATCAGCGCTCGCGCCCCGCGCGGCAATCGGCTGCTGCTCGCCGCTGCCCACAGCAGCAGGTGCGTGTCGACCAGCAACCGCACTATTTGCCGCCCTCGAACGCGCGCAGCACGGACGCAGGCAGGGGCTTGTTGAAGTCGTCCGGGATCTTGAATTTTCCGTCGAGCAGCCCCAACCGGCGCGGCGCGCGGGACTTCGTCAGCGCCACGAGCTTGGCAACGGGCCTGCCCGCGCGGGCGATCACGACGACCTCGCCTGCTTCCGCGCGCTCGACCAGCTTCGACAGCCCGGTCTTCGCCTGGTGGATATTGACTGGTTTCATCGGGGGAATCCTGTCTACGATTTTTCGGTTAGCTAAGTTTAGCTAATGCCGCGCCGAAGTCAAGGGACGCAGCGCCGGATTCAGCTCATCCTGCGCCAGTTCACCGCGTAATAGAGCACCGGAATCACCATCAGCGTGAGCAGCGTTGACACGAGAATACCGAAGATCAGCGCCACCGCGAGGCCGCTGAAAATCGGGTCATCGAGAATGAACAGCGCGCCGAGCATCGCCGCGAGACCCGTGAGCACGATCGGCTTGGCGCGGGTTGCGCCGGAGCGGATGATCGCTTCCTGGAAATCCATTCCCGCCGCGACCTGCTGATTGGCGAAATCGACGAGCAGGATCGAGTTTCTGACGATGATGCCGGCGAGCGCGATCATGCCGATCATCGAGGTCGCGGTGAACTGCACGCCGAGCACCGCGTGGCCGGGCATCACGCCGATCACGGTCAGCGGAATCGGCGCCATGATGACAAGCGGCGTCAGATACGACTTGAACTGCGCGACCACCAACAGGTAGATCAGCACCAGCCCCACCGCGTAGGCAATTCCCATGTCGCGAAACGTCTCGTAGGTGACCTGCCATTCGCCATCCCACTTGAACGCATACTGCGCGTAGCGCGTCTGCGGCTGGCGGATGAAATATTCCTCGAGTGCACCGCCCGCGGCAGACGACTCACCGCTGAGCCGCGAGCGCATCGCGAACATGCCGTAGAGCGGACTGTCGAGCTTGCCCGCCATGTCGCCGACGACGTAGACCACCGGCAGCAGGTCCTTGTGGTAAATCGTGCGCTCCCGGCGCGTCGCCACGGACTGCACCAGCTCCGAGAGCGGAATCAGCGCGCCGTCCTGCGAGCGCACCTGCAGCTTGAGCACCGCCTCGAGCGTCGTCCCGCGCTCGGGCGGCAGCGTGAGGCGCACCGGAATTGCATACTTGGCGCTGCCGGTGCGCAGCGCGGTCACGTTGTCCCCGCCGAGCGCGATGCGGATCGTATTCACGACGTCCTGCTGCGTGACGCCCGCGAGCCCCGCCTTGTTGCGATCGACGCGCAGCACGACCCTGGGCGCGTCCGCTTCGACGCTGTCGTCGACGTCCACGATGTCGGGGGTTGCGCCGAATACTTCGCGCACGCGCTGCGCGACCGCGATCTGCCCGGCGTAATCGGGACCGTAAACTTCGGCGACGATGGGCGCCAGCACCGGCGGTCCGGGCGGCACTTCGACCACTTTGATACGCGCGTTGAACCTGCGGGCGATCGCGTCGATCTGCGGCCGCGCGGCAAGCGCGATTTCGTGGCTCTTGCGGTCGCGGTGATGCTTGTCAACGAGGTTGACCTGCACGTCACCCTGCTCCGGTGCCGCGCGCTGGTAGTACTGCCGCACCAGGCCGTTGAAATTGATCGGTGCAGCGGTGCCGGCGTAGGTCTGGTAATCGGTGACCTCCGAAATGGTCGCGACGTAAGCGCCGATCTCCTGCAGCACGCGCGCGGTCTGCTCGAGCACGGTGCCGGCCGGCAGATCGACCACGATCTGGAATTCGGATTTGTTGTCGAATGGCAGCATCTTCAGCACCACCAGCTCGAGTGCGGCGAGCGCCAGGGAACCGAGAATCGCGATGACGATGCCTGCCAGCAACTGGTAGCGGCGGGCGCGTCCCGCCGCGCGGTTCAGAAACGGCGTGAGCAGCCGGCGAAACAGTGTGAGCAGCCACCCTTCCGCCGCTTCGCCGCCATGCACCGCCGCATGGCGCGCGAGCAGCCGCAGCGCCAGCCACCACGGCGTGACGACGAAGGCGATCGCGAGCGAGATCAGCATGCCGATCGACGCATTGATCGGAATCGGGCTCATGTACGGGCCCATCAGCCCGCTCACGAACGCCATCGGCAGCAGCGCCGCGATCACCGTCAGCGTCGCGAGTATGGTCGGGCCGCCGACCTCGTCGACCGCGCGCGGAATCGACTCCGCCGCCGGCAGCGCGTCGAGCTGGCGCCGGCGATGGATGTTCTCGACGACCACGATGGCATCGTCGACCAGGATGCCGATCGAAAAAATCAGCGCGAACAGCGACACGCGGTTGAGCGTAAAACCCCATGCCCATGAAGCGAACAACGTCGCCGCGAGCGTGAGCAGCACCGCGATGCCGACGATCAGCGCCTCGCGCCAGCCGAGCGTCACGAACACCAGCGCCACCACCGACAGCGTCGCAAAGATCAGCTTCTGAATCAGCTTCTGCGCTTTGTCGTTGGCGGTCTCGCCGTAATTGCGCGTCAGCGTCACGTTGACGCCTTCGGGAATCACCGTGCCTTGCAACTGCGCGATGCGCTGTACTACGTGCCCGGCGATGTCGACCGCGTTCTCGCCGGGTTGCTTGGACACCGCGATCGTCACGGCCGGGAAGCCGCCGCGCGCGAGGCCGCCCGGCACGGCTGCGCCGCTGCCGAAGCTCACGTAGTGGCGCGGCTGCTCCGGGCCATCCACGACGGTCGCGACATCGTCGAGATACACCGGCTGCCGCTCACGCGTGCCGATGACCAGGCGGCGCACGTCATCCGCCGAGCCGAAGTACTGTCCGGCATCGACCATGATCTCGCGATTGTTCTGCGTCAGTTTGCCGGCAGGCAGCGCGCTGTTGGCGGCGGCGAGCGCGCGTCTGAGTTCCGGCACCGCGATGCCGTAGGCGTTGAGGCGCTCGGGATCGAGCAGCACGCGCACCATGCGGCCCGCACCACCGATGGTGGTCACGGTGCGCGCGCCGGGTACGCGCTTCAATTCGATCTCGGCGGCACTCGCGACCTGCTGCATCTCGTAGCCGCCGCGCGCCGGGTCGGCCGTCCACAGCGTGAGCGCGACGATCGGCACGTCGTCGATTCCCATCGGCTTGACGATGAAATCGCCCACGCCCAGCTCGGGCGGCACCCAGTCGCGGTTGGCTGAAAGCGTGTCGTACAGCCGCACCAATGCCTGGATGCGGTCCTGCCCGACTTTATACTGCACGGTGAGGATTGCGAGCCCCGGCCGCGACACCGAAAACACGTGCTCGATACCCGAAATCTGCGACACCACCTGCTCGGCCGGAGTCGCGACGAGGCTTTCGACATCGGCCGCGGATGCGCCCGGAAACGGGATGTAGACGTTGGCGACGGTCACGTTGATCTGCGGCTCTTCCTCGCGCGGCGTCACCGCCACCGCGAAAAGACCGAGCAGAAACGCCACCAGTGCGATCAGCGGCGTCAGCTGCGATTGCAGAAAGAATTGCGTGATGCGGCCCGAGATACCCATCGTTTTTCGGTCACCGCCAACCGGGCGGTCGACCATTTATCCTAAATCCAGCATTTGAACCGCCAAGGACGCCAAGGACGCGAAGGAAAACAAAGTACAAACCTTGTCATCAAGATAACCAATCTGGTGATTGCATCCGGGTTCGCCTAGGTATTGATTTCCTTGGCGTCCTTAGCGTCCTTTGCGGTAAAAAGCTTTTCTAGGCTTATTTTGTTGCGCCAGCCGCGAGCGGTGCCGCTGTGGCGGGCTCGAGCGCGATCCTGTCGCCGGGGCTCAGGCCGGCGAGCACCTCGATGCCGGTCTCGCCCGCGGCCTCGCCGGGCCGGATCTGGCGCAGATTGACCGCGCCCCCGTCGCTCACCACGTAGACGGCAGTGAGCTCACTACGCCGCACCACCGCCGCCGCTGGAATCACGAGCTTCTGCGCGCGACCGGTGCTGAAATGCACGCGCGCGAACATGCCGGGGTAAGCGCCAACAACGCTCTGCGGCAGATTCACGCGCACACGCGTGGTGTGGGTCTGTGCATCGGCTGCCGGCAGAAACGTAATGCTGCCACCTGTGACCGTTCTTGCCAGCGCCGGAAATTCGACGCGCGCCGCGCCGCTGTGCTTCGCCGCGGCCAGCTCGCGCTGCGGGATGCTGGCTGAGACGCGCAGATCGCGGGGATCGAAACCCGTCATCAGCGGCTTGCCGGGTGTCGCCATTTCACCGAGCTCGACGTGACGCTGCGCGACCACGCCGCTATACGGCGCGACCACCGTCGCGTAGCTTTTCACCGTCGCCGCCTGGCTGCCGAGCGCCACCGCCGCCTCGAGCTGCGCCTGCGCCGCCTTGTAGTCGGCAAGCGCTTTGTCGAGCGCGGCCTGGCTCACGAACTTCTGGCTGAACAGCTCGCGCGTGCGCTCGTATATCGATTGCGCGTTCCGCAGCGCCGCCTGCGCCTGCGCGATCTGCGCCTGGCTGCCGGCGTAGGCATCGGCGACCTCGCGCTCGTCGATGCGCACGATCACCTCCCCCCGCTTCACGCGGTCGCCAACGTCGAAGTTGATCGCAACGATGCGGCCCGAGACCTGCGCCGAGACGGTGGTCTGCTTCACCGCCTCGACCACGGCGTCAACGCTGTAGAGCTGATCCACCTCGCGGTAGGCGATGACCTCGGTCTTGAGATCCTGCGCCGCGTGCGCTTCCACCGCGATGCACAGGGCGATTGCGATCAGGGCCGGCCATTTCATCAGCAACTCGATTGCAGTTGATTTGCGATGCATGGCGCGCGCGGCACGATCCTCAATGCGGTTTGAGCCTGCGTGGCAGCAGGTTCGCGATGCGCTGCTTGAGCTTGCGGAATTCCCGCTGTAATTGTTCCCCGCCGAGCGGGTCCCGATTAGCGCGGAACGCCGTGTCGATCGCCTGCCAGTCGTCCGGCTGCAGGTATTTCTCCGCCAGCGGCAACACCCGGTTTTCTTCCTGCTCCATGTGGTCCCCCAGGAACGCGGCATACGACTCGACCGCGTCGGCAAAATGCCGCAGACCGTCGGGGGCGCCGCCGAGATAGTGCACGAACGACCGCTGCAGATAGGCCATCATCTGCGCGCTGCGCACGTGCTGGGCCTGCAACTCGTCGAGCACCGCATCCGCGCGGGAGGTGCGCTCGCGCAGCAAGCGGAACAGGGTTTCGTCCTCTTTCGGGTGATGGCAGCGCTCGGGAAAGTCCTCGATGTAATACAGCATGCACGCGATCAATGCATGATCGGCGTCGATGTGGTGGTTGAGCAGTTCCTGCACCACCTGCTCCAGCGTCTGCATCACGCTGCGGAGCATGCGATGCTCTTCCCTGATGATGGCGAGCGCCGAATCGCGCGGTGCCGCTTGGTCTGAATCGGTGTCGGTCATGGCCGGTGACAACTTCAGTCATCCTTTGCCGGAGTGGTCGTCGTCCATCAGGATGCGGTGCGCCGGCCCTTCCAGGTCATCGAACTGTCCGCGCCGCATCGCCCACCAGAACACCGCGCCGATCAGGAATGCCAGCGCGAGGCTCAGCGGCACCAGCAAATAGACGATTTCCATCGCTTACCTCGAATCGATTGCCGGCACTGCCGGCGTCGCGCCCGCGCGCACCGGCGCATGGCGCAACAATCGCAGCGCATTGGCAACCACCAGCAACGAACTCGCGGCCATGCCGGCACCCGCAATCAATGGCGTCACATAACCGCATGCGGCAAGCGGCACCGCGACCACATTATAGGCAAAGGCCCACGCCAGGTTCTGACGGATGACGCGCAATGTCCGGTGAGCGGTGCGTACCGCCGTAGGCAACGCGTCGAGACGGCCCGACAGCAGAATCACGTCGCTCGCGCTGCAGGCAATGTCCGTGCCGGTCCCCATGGCAATCGACACTTGCGCCGCGGCAAGTCCTGCCGCATCGTTGATGCCGTCGCCAACCATCGCGACCACCGCGCCGTCGTGCTGCAGGTCCTGTACGTAATCGAGCTTGTCACGCGGCGTGGCGCCGCCGCGCGCGGCCGCAATCCCGAGCGATTGCGCCACGTGGAGTGCAATTTGCGGCCGATCTCCCGACACCAGGTGCACCTGTTTCCCCATCCGGACAAGTTCGCGTATCACCCGGCGCGCCTGCGGCCGCACCGGATCATCGAGCGTGAACAACGCAATCCAGCCGCGTTCGTCGCCGAGCGCCACGGCCGTCACGTCATCCGCAACGTACGCCAGCTCGCGCGGCAGCGGCTGGCCATGCAGTGCCGCCACGAACTGCGGCGCCCCGAGCCGCACGCGCCTCGCGTCGATCACCGCCTCGACGCCGCTACCCGCGCTACTGCTGAGTTCCCTGCAACGATAACGCGCCGATACCGGCGTCGCTTCAGCAAGCGCGCGCGCAATCGGATGCCCGGAGCCCGATTCGAGCGCGGCGGCGAGCGCGAGACATTCCTCGCGCGTGCCGCTGCCGAGCGGAATCACTCCGACCAGCCGCATGATTCCGGTCGTCAGCGTGCCGGTCTTGTCGAACACGAAATGCGTGGCGCGCGCCAGGCTTTCGAGCGCGTTGCCGCGCGTGATCAGCACACCGTGCGCGTGCAACGTACCGCTGGCGGCTGCCAGCGCCGCAGGCGTGGCGAGCGACAATGCGCACGGACAGCTCACCACCAGCACCGCGACCGTTACCCACAATGCGCGCGCGGCATCGACTTGGTACCACACCGCCGCGACCGCTGCGGCGATCACCAGCAGCGCCAGCACGAAGCGCTGCGCCACCTCATCGGCGGCGCGTGCGATGCGCGGCCGTTCTCCCGCCGCGCGGTCGAGCAGGCGCAGGATACCGGCGAGCACCGTATCGGCCCCGACGCGCGCCACGCGCATCACGAGCGGGTTGCCGACATTGAGCGAGCCGCCGGTCAGCGCATCGCCGGCGCGCTTCGGCTGTGGCCGCGATTCACCCGTCAGGAGCCGCTCGTCAACCTCGCTCGCGCCCTCGACTAACACACCGTCGGCAGGTATCAGCGCGCCCGGCCGGACCCGCAGATGATCGCCGCTGCGCAATGTGGCAGTTGCCACCACTTCCGCCAGATCGGAACCCGGCCACGCGGCGAAGCGCTCGGCCACTGCAGGCGCCTGCTGCGCGAGTTGCTCCTGGGTCATCGCCGCGCGGGAGCGCGCCGTCATTTCGAGGTAGCGCGCCGCAAGCAGCAAAAAAACGAACATGGCAACCGAGTCGTAGTAGACCGGGCCGCCGCCGCCGAGGGTCGCGGCGACGCTCGCCGCAAACGCCGCGCCGATGCCGAGCGCTACGGGCACGTCCATGCCGAGATGGCGCGCGCGAAGGTCGCGCCACGCGCCGGCGAAAAACGGGGTCGCGGAATACAGCACCACCGGAGCCGTCAGCATCAGGCTCGCAATTCGCATCAGCTGTTCGATGTCGGCCGTCATTTCGCCGTTGGTCAGATACATCGGCACCAGGTACATCATGACCTGCATCATGCCGAATCCGGCCACGAACAGCCGCGCGAGCGCACCGTCACGCTCGCTCGCGCGTGCGTGCTCGGAGCGCGCGCGGTCGTAGGGGTCAGCGCGGTAGCCAAGCGCCGCGATCGCCTCCAGTATCGCGGCAAGCCGCGTGCGGCGCGTGTCCCAGCGCACCTGGGCGCGGTGGGTCGCGTAGTTGATGTCGATGCCGAGCACGCCGGGCAGGCGTGCGATGCGCTGCTCGATCAGCCACACGCACGCGGCACAGGTGATGCCTGAGAGCATCAGCGCCGCCGTGCGCACGTGGTTGCCGGCGTCGCGCGTCAACGCGCGTTCGACCGCGGGAACGTCGTAGGCTCCGAGCCCGCGCACTGCCGGCGGCACCGCATCCTCGCGCGCCGGAAGCGCACTGCGATGGTGGTAGTACGAAGTCAGGCCGTGGTCGACGATGATTTGCGCCACCGCCTGGCAGCCGGCGCAGCACAGCGCGCGCTCGACGCCATCGATCTCAATGCTGAAATGGCCGCCGCCCCGCTGCGGCAGGCCGCAGTGATAGCACAGGCTTTGCGCGCGCGTCGTGGCCAGCGCGCCGGCCGTTGGCAATCCCGGATCCATAACCTATGTTAGGGGCGGCTGTCGCCGGCCCTCTTGACCTAAATCAAATGTCAACGCCCGCGGTTGCGCCCACAGACAGGCATTTTCAAAAGCGCGTAACGAAATGAGCCGATACCCGGTGCAAAAGATACGCATTTGTAGCGCAGGCGCCTCGCCTGCTCAGTCAACGAATGCAGGCGAGGCGCCTGCGCTACTCTCCTGTTGTTACGCGCTGATATGACAGCCGGCATGCGGCATCCGTAGAATACGGCTCATGATCCACTGGCTGCGCCCCAATAAGCCGTTTCCGCCGGTGAC
The DNA here is from genome assembly GCA_016192835.1 of Betaproteobacteria bacterium. Classification (GTDB taxonomy): domain Bacteria; phylum Pseudomonadota; class Gammaproteobacteria; order Burkholderiales; family SG8-41; genus PALSA-1004. Next base: position 15,647 of record JACPTJ010000166.1, on the reverse strand, counting down.
CGCGGCGCTCGCGGAACCCAACGGGCTGCTCGCCGCGGGCGGCGAGTTATCGGCCGCGCGCCTGATCGACGCCTACCGGCACGGCATCTTTCCGTGGTTCAACCCCGGACAACCGATACTGTGGTGGAGCCCCGATCCGCGCATGGTGTTGTTCCCGACTGAGCTGAAAGTATCGCGCTCGCTCAAGAAAACGCTGCGCAACCGCGACTATGAAGTGCGTGCCGACACGAGCTTCCGCGCGGTAATGCAGGCGTGCGCCGAACCACGGCCGCAGCAGGACGGCACCTGGATCGACGCCGGGATGATCGCCGCGTATTGCGCGCTGCATGAACAGGGCCTCGCGCATTCGGTCGAAACCTGGATCGACGGCGAACTCGCGGGCGGACTCTATGGCGTCGCGCTCGGCCGCGTGTTCTACGGCGAATCGATGTTCACGCACGCAACTGACGCGTCAAAGATCGCGTTCGTGCATCTGGTGCGCCAACTCGAGCGCTGGAATTTCGGCATGATCGACTGCCAGGTGCATACCGGGCATCTGGCATCGGTCGGCGCGCGCGCAATTCCGCGCGCCGACTTTATGCGAAAACTGCAGGAGTTGGTAAACTGTGCGGGTTCAACCGGGCGCTGGCAACTAGACGATGACCTTGCTCAATGATTTTCCGCTGTCGGTACTGCAGTTCTACGCGACCGCGCCTTATCCGTGCAGCTACCTGCCGGACCGGATGGCGCGCTCGCAAGTCGCGACTCCCAGCCATCTGATCGACGCGCCGGTCTACAGCGAGCTGGTCAAGGCCGGATTCCGCCGCAGCGGTGCATTCACCTACCGCCCCTACTGCGACCATTGCCGTGCGTGCGTACCGGTGCGCATTCTTGCCGCGCAGTTCCGGGCGAGCCGCACCCAGCGCCGGGTGTGGAAAAACCACGCCGGGCTCGAGGCCGAGGTGCTCGATCTCAAGTACAACCCGGAACATTACGCGCTCTATCTGCGCTACCAGTCGACGCGCCATGCGGGCGGCGGCATGGATCAGGACAGCCGCGAGCAATACCGCCATTTCCTGCTGCAAAGCAACGTCGGCACGCGGCTCGTCGAGTTCCGCGAGCGCGGCGTGCTGCGCATGGTCAGCATCCTCGACGAACTGCAGGACGGCATGTCGTCGGTCTATACCTTCTACGATCCGGAAATCAAGGCCGCGAGCTTCGGCACCTTCAACATCCTGTGGCAAATCGAAAAGTGCGTGAAACGCGACCTGCCGTTCCTGTATCTCGGTTACTGGATCGCGCAAAGCCGCAAGATGGCCTACAAGATCAACTTTCAGCCGATCCAGGGACTGATCGACGGCCGCTGGCAGCCGCTCAAGCCGGAATAACCGCGCCGCGGCTCAGACCTCGGGCAGCGTGGGAGCCGCGGCCGGACGCGTCCAGCGCTGCGCGAGCGCGAGACCGACCGCAAGCAGCGTCGGGCCGAGGAAGATGCCGACGAAACCGAATGCGATCACGCCGCCGAACACGCCGAGAAACACCAGCACGAACGGCAGGCTGCTGCCGCGGCTGATCAGCAGCGGTTTGACCACGTTGTCGATGCCGCTGATCGCGAAAAAGCCGTAGACCGCCATGAATACCGCCCAGCCGAGCTGGTCCTGATAGACGAGCCAGGCGGCCGCGCCGCCCCAGATCAGCGGCGGGCCGATCGGCAGCAACGACAGGAAGAACGTCGCGGTGCCGAGCAGCACCGGGGCCGGCACGCCTGCGATCATGAAACCGATTGCCGCCACCACCCCCTGCACGATCGCAGTGCCGAGCAATCCGTAGACCACGCCCTTGATGGTTCCGCCCACCGTGCGGAACAGGTCGGGCATCAACGTGCCGACGATGCGCCCGGCCCCTACCCGCGCCGCCGCCACCAGCGCCTCGCCGTCACGATAGAAAAAATAGCCGATGAAAGCGGCAAGGCTCAACTGCAACACGCCCTCTCCGACTATCAATCCGAATTGCAACAATCCTTCCCGCGCCGGCTGCATGAACTTCTTCAGGGTTTCATTGAGTACGGCCTTGCTCGCCGTGAGCTCGCGCCACCCGCTGTCGAGAGTGTCGCCGATCAGCGGAATGCTGACGAGCCAGTCCGGCGGACCGGGCAATCCCGCGGCGAAAAACTCCCGCAACTCGTCTATCGCCGGCGCGACCGAGTCGGCGATGGTCAGCGCGAGCAACGCGAGCGGCAGCACAATGATCACGATCAGGAACAGCGTCATGACCAGTGCCGCGAGCCAGCGCCTGCCACCCAGCTTGAGCTCCAGCCATTTGTATATCGGCCACGTTGAGAAACTCACAATCGCGGCACTCAGCAGCGCGGTCACGAACGGCTGCAGCACCAGCAGGCAACCGATTACCAGCACCGCAATCGCGGCGATCTGCGCAACTTGCTCGACTCGTTTGTCCAAAGGCCTCTGCTCTCGGTCCGTCAGCCAGGTAGGGCGAAGTTCTATCATGAGCGCCACGCCGGGTCAAACCGGCCGCGCGGCGAGGTAAAATGACGCCATGCGTATCGGCGTGCCGAAGGAAATCAAGAACCACGAGTACCGGGTCGGGCTCACGCCCGCGGGCGCGCACGTGCTCGCTGCCGCCGGCCACGAGGTGTGGATTGAAACGCGCGCCGGCGCCGCCGTGGGTCTCGACGATGCCGCATACCGCGCCGCCGGCGCGCAGATCGCCGCCACCGCGCCCGAAATCTATGCGGCCGATCTGGTAATCAAAGTGAAGGAGCTGCAGCCGGCCGAATTCGCGCTTACCCACCCTGGCCAGATTCTGTTCTGCTACCAGCATCTCGCTCCCGCCCCGGCGCTGCTGGCGGCGATGCTCGAGCGCAACGTGAGCTGCGTCGCCTACGAAACGGTGACGGCAGCCGACGGCAGCCTGCCGCTGCTCACGCCGATGTCGGAAATCGCGGGGCGGCTCGCGCCCCAGGTCGGCGCCTGGGCGCTGCAAATGGCGAACGGAGGAAGCGGCATTCTGCTCTCGGGAGTGCCGGGGGTCGCGCCCGGCAGGGTGGTGATCATCGGCGGCGGCATCGTCGGGATGAACGCCGCGAAAATCGCAATTGGCATGGGCGCCGACGTGACAGTGCTCGACCGCAATGCCGAGCGGTTGCGCCAGCTCGAAACCGTATTCGGCGCGCGGCTCAAGACCGGGATCTCGAACCCGCACTCGATCGAGGCGCTGGTCCGCGATGCCGATCTCGTGATCGGCGCGGTGTTGCTCCCGGGGAAACTCTCCCCCAAGCTCATTCACCGTGCCGATCTGGAGCAGATGCGGCGCGGCTCGGTCATCGTGGACGTCGGCATCGATCAAGGGGGCATCGCCGATACTTCGCGCCCGACTTCGCACTCGAATCCGATTTACGGCGAGTCGGGCATCGTCCATTACTGCGTGCCGAACATGCCCTCGGCCGTCGCGCGCACCGCGACGCTCGCGCTCACTCAGGCGACGTTGCCGTATGCGGCCGAAATCGCCGCGCAGGGCTTGCGCGCGGCGCTCGCCGCCGACGCAGGCCTGCGCGACGGACTGCAGGTGCACGCCGGGCGCGTCACCCATCGCGATCTTGCAGCCGACGTCGGCCGGCCATACATTTCTGCCGCCGAGACGCTCGCGTGATCAAGCCGCAGACCGTGGCGGTGATCGACGAAGAGCTCTGCATCGGCTGCACGCTGTGCATCGAGGCGTGCCCGTTCGATGCCATCGCCGGCGCGGCGCAACTGATGCATACCGTGATCGCGCGCGAGTGCACCGGTTGCGCGCTGTGCCTGCCGCCATGCCCGGTCGATTGCATCCGCATGGTGGAAACCGGCGCGCGACCCACGCGCACTGAGCGGCGGATTGCCGCCAAGCGCGCGCGGCGGCGCTACGAGTTGCGTGCCATGCGCCTGGAACGCGAGCGGCGCGCCGAGCACGCCGCAAACCGCGGCACCGGCGCCGTGGATGCGAATTCCAAACAGCAGACGGTGCAGCGCGCCATCGAGCGCGCCCGGCAAAGACTCGCGCAGCGTAAAGCGCCGGGGAATTATTGATGATCGCAAAAGTGTCTGATACCGATGAATAACCGCATTGGCGGACGCCCCACCCTCACCCCAACCCTCTCCCGCCCAGGCGGGAGAGGGAGTGTTCCCTCGCCCCGCTTGCCGAAAGTGAGGAAATGTTCCCTCGCCCCGCTTGCGGGGGGCTAGGGTGAGGGGAAAGTTTGTGAATCCCGACAGGCGCCACGCGATTTTCAGCCGCCTGCGCGCCGCCAATCCGCATCCGGCGAGCGAACTCGAATACCGCTCGCCGTTCGAATTGCTGGTGGCGGTCGTGCTGTCGGCGCAAGCCACCGACAAGAGCGTCAATCTCGCCACCCGCGAGCTGTTCAAAGCTGCACGCACGCCGCAGACGATGCTCGCGCTCGGCGCGGCAGGGCTGGAGCGTTACATCAAGAGTATCGGCCTCTATCGCACCAAGGCGAAAAACATCATCGCGACCTGCCGGCTGTTGCTCGAACGCCACGGCGGCGAGGTGCCGGCGACGCGCGAGGCGCTCGAACAACTTCCGGGGGTCGGCCGCAAAACCGCCAACGTGATTCTCAACGTCGCATTCAGCGAGCCGACAATTGCGGTCGACACGCACATCTTCCGCGTCGCCAACCGCACCGGGATTGCGCCCGGCAAGGACGTGCTCGCGGTCGAGCAGAAACTGCTCAAATTCGTTCCCGACGAATTCAAGCGGCACGCGCACCATTGGCTGATCCTGCACGGACGCTACGTTTGCAAGGCGCGCAAGCCGGAGTGCCCGACGTGTTTGATCCGGGATTTATGCGATTACTCGCATAAATCCAAGGATGAAGGATGAGTTACATTACCGTTTTTACTTTATCCCTCCGCCTTCATCCTTAATGATGTTCGCCCCGTCCCGCGATCAGGCACGCCGGTTTTTTTTCGATAGCTGGCGCAAATACCGCGCCGGCGAGACGCTGAGCGCTCTGGAGAGAATCGCGCTGCAGGTCATCCTGCTGCACCCCGAGTACCACGCGCTGCTCGACGATCCAGAGCGCAATCTCGACCGCGACTATGCGCCCGAGCACGGCGCAATGAACCCGTTTCTGCACCTGTCGCTGCATCTTGCGATCGAGGAGCAGTTGTCGATCGATCAGCCGCCGGGAATCCGCACGGCGTTCGAGCAATTGCGCGCAAAAACCGGCGCCGAGCACGACGCGAAACACGCGCTGCTCGAATGCCTGGCCGAAACCATCTGGCAGGCACAGCGCGGCAACACCGCGCCCGATCAGGCGCTGTATCTAAAGTGCCTCGGACAGAAACTCAGGACGTAGCGGCGGCAGCAAAAAGACCGGACGGCTTGCGCCATCCGGCCTTGTGAGCCTTTCCAAGAAAGGCCTTCGCCCTACGCAGCCCTTTTCGCGCGCGCCGCTTGCGCCGCAAGATGGCGTTCGACGCGATGCACCGTGGCGACGGCCTGCTCGATGCAAGCCGTGGTGGACACACCGGAAAAATAATTCCCGGTGAGAAACAAGCCGGCGTGTTCGCTTTCGACCGCCGCCAGCCTGTCGAGCCGCTGCGTGTGATCCACGCCGGGCTGCGGCAGCCCGTGACGCCAGCAACGGCTATGAGCTACCACCGGCGGCGCGTGACCACCGAGTAGCTGCCGCACCTCGTTGTGGGCAAGCGCAGCAAGCTCATCCGGATGCAGCATGGCAAGTTGCGGTTGGCGCGCGCCGCCGACGAAGGCAGTCAGGGCGACATGTTCCGGCGGCGCGCGCCCCGGGTACAGGGTCGACGAAAACAAGATGCCCAGCACGTTGCGTTTTTCGATTGCGGGCATCAGCGCGCCGAAACCATCAAGCGGATGCGCGATGGCGTTTACCCGGTAACCCAGAAACACCACGGCGAGCGGTGGATGGCTTATTTCCGCCAACGTTTCCGCGACGCGCCGGTCAAGCCCGTCGAGAATGTTCGCTGCGGCGTAAGCGGGCAGCGCGACCACCACGCTGTCCGCCATGATCCACCGCGCGGCGTCGCCGCGGCGCACCAACACACGAAAGCGGCTACCGGCGCCGCGCTGCACCGACTCGACGCGATGGCCCAGAAAAATGCGGCCTGCCAGACGGTCGGCGAGGCTACGCGGCAGCGTGCCCAGACCCTGACGGAAAGAAAACAACATGCGCTTTCCCGGACCATGAATCGCGGGCCGGCCATTGCGCCGCAAGCGCGAGGCGATCGCCCCGAGAATGATCGAGCCGTGGCAACGGTCCAGACGCTTGAGCTGCGGAAACACCGCGGATATGCTCAATTGTTGAGGATCCCCCGCATAGAGCCCGGCCGCCAGCGGGTCCATCACGTAGTCCAGCATTTCCTGCCCGAACCGCCTGCGCGTGAAAGCCGCGACGGTTTCGTCGTCGCGGCGCACCGCCACCAACGGCTCAAGCAGCAGCCGCAGGCGGGCAGCAGGCGTAAAAAATCCCGACAGAAAAAACCGCCACGGCTCCACTGGCAGCGCCTGCACGCGGCCATCTCGCACCAGGTAGCGATGTCGCGCAGCCGCGCTGCGCAGCATCTTCTCGCCGCCGAGATCAAGCCCGGCGATCAGATTGTCCGCAGCCGGTGCGGGTCCGACGACGCTATTCGCGCCGTGCTCCATGAGAAAGCCATCGATGCATTGCGAGCGCATTCGCCCGCCTGGCATATCGCCCTGATCGAATACCGTGACATCATGTCCGCCGGCGTGTATCAGGTGGGCCGCAGTCAGGCCCGAGATGCCGGCGCCGATGACGATTACTTCGGCCACTGCGCACCCGTACTGTTGCCGGATGAGTAAACGGGAAACCGCAAGGGCGGACGGTGTGCACGCATGAATTCGACGGTAATCAACCCTCGGGCCTCGTTCGCCGCGCATTCCTCGAGACGCGCCTTCACCCTGCCGCGAATAAAGGCCGGCATGCGCTCCAACAACGCCTGAGCGGCGGCCTCCCACGTGATTTCCTCCCGGAGCGCGGGGATGGCCGGCGCCGCCTCAGGCAGCGCGTCAGCAGGCCTGACGTGGAGGCAATTCGAATCTTCCGCCATCAAGTCGCCATGCTGCGCGAGCGCGCGGGCGCGGCAGCCGCCGCAGCTATAGCGAAAATCACATGTGCCGCATTTGCCCGCGGGCAATTCCGTGCGCAAACGCACCAGCAGCGGATGGCGCTCCCAGATTTCGCGCAGCGGTGTGACCATCACATCGCCGACGACCTCCGGTATGTAGGGACAAGGCGTCACCAGCCCCTGCGGCGTGATGCGAAGATAGCTGCGGCCCGCCAGGCACGCACTCGACCATTCGGCGTAGCGCTCCGTGCTTTGGCCACTGCGCAAACCGAGGATGCGGCGCAGGTAAGGTGCGCAACGCGCGCGGATCATCAGTCGCGGGCGTTCGCGTTGCAGTTGGACGATGCGTGCCAATGTTTCCTCGTATTGCGCCGGCGTGAGATCCGTCTGCGTCACGCCGCGGCCGACACAGACCAGAAAGAAAAAATTGAGCGCCATCGCGCCGTCCGACTCGGCGATGTCGGCGATGGCCGCGAGTTCGTGCCGGTTTTCCTCGAACAGGGTGGTTTGCACCAGGATCGCCAGGCCCGCCTCGCGGGCAGCCTGCATGCCACGGCGCGCGCCTTCCCACGCCCCCGGAACGCCACGCAAACGATCATGAAATAAAGGCGCAGCGGAATCGAGACTCACGCCTACTCCCGCCGCACCGGCCGCTTTGAGCCGGTGCGCCCGAAGTTCGTCAACCATCGTGCCGTTGGTGCCGATCACCGGCGCCAAGCCGCGGGTTGCGGCGTGCTGCACCAGCGCATCGAGGTCGCGGCGCAGCAGCGGCTCGCCGCCGCTCAGCACCAGCATCGCTCCCGGTGCGAGATCGGCGATTTGTTGGATGACCTCGCACACCTCGGCCGTGCCCAGTTCGCCGGAAGATTTTCCCCCGCGTTGCAGTGCGTCGAGATAACAATGGCTGCACGCGAGATTGCACGCGCGCGTGAGGTTCCATGAGACCAGCATCGGCGCTTGCGCGCTCACCGGTTTTTCCCTGCCCCATGCGCAAACGGACACTTTTGGGGCCCTTGCTCCGCACCAGCGACCGCCGCCGGCGTCACATCCGCACCACGCTCGCGCATCATCGCGCCAAGACAGGAATCGATCACGTCGGAGCTGATCACGGTGTGGCCGCGTTCAAGCGCGTGCCTGACCACGGCACGTCTTGCCATGCCGCGGGCGAATTCAGGCACGCGCTGCATGCGCGCCTCGGCCTCGCTGGTCCAGACGACGCTTACCTCGGCCACCCGCTCCGGCGCCGGCTCGAAGCTGCGCGCCGCGAGCAGCAGGTTGCATGGCGAGGAGCGCAGCAGGTTTTCGGTGGTGCCGCCGAGATCCATCGAGGCATCCGAGTGGGCGCCGATGCGCCCCACGGCGAGCAGCCACGGCTCGCGTTCGCGCGCATAGTTCAGGATCTGCTCGAAGGCCTTGCCCGCGAGCAGCGCCGTGCGCAGCTCCACGCCTTCCGCGGCGGCGACCTTCACCGCGACTTCGAGATGCGCCTGGTAGATCCTGGCGAGACCGCCATCGATGATTTCCTCGGGCAGCTTCTCCTGCTCCTTGAAGCGAAACACGCGGGCCGCAGCAGGCGACAGCACGCCGGCAATGCTGTGAAAGGCGGTGTAGTGGAAAAACGGATCGTAGACCGCGATCGCCTCGACCGGCCGCTCGCATATCCGCGCCAGCTCGAGCGCGGCCTTGAGCGCGCCGTAGGAATGCGCGCTGCCATCGATCGCGACCGCGATCGCGCCCGGTCGCTCCACGGCGACGGTCTTGACCACCAGCAGATCGCGGTCGATGCGCCGCGCCACTCTTTCGCACACGCTGCCCACAAACGAGGAGGCGACCGCCCCCAGTCCCTTGACCACCAGCAGATCGCGGTCGATGCGCCGCGCCACTCTTTCGCACACGCTGCCCACAAACGAGGAGGCGACCGCCCCCAGTCCCAGTGCGCCCATGATGACGAGGTCGTGGCTCGATCCGCGGATATCCTCCACGAGCTTGCGCCAGTTCTTGCCCTCCAACGCCACGCGCCGGAACGGCACCTGCGCCTCCTCGCACTTCTTACTGACGACATCGAGGTAGCACTCGGAGATCAGGCTGAGACCACGGGTGATGAGATCGTCGTGAACCTCGCGCTGCTCCGTGAGCTTTTCTTCCTTCAGGTAACGCTCCGGCAAGCCGCTTTCCATCTGGCGGAAGCGCCGGTCGTGCAGACCCGCTGCGTAGACATGGCTGCCGGTGACGCAGACGCCGGAATGCCGGGCGATGGCGACGCCGAGATCCATGGCGCGCAGCGCGTGGGCCGAATTATCGAACGGGATGTAAATTGACTTATACATCGCGCCTGCCTCCGCCGTTCTCACCGCGCCACCGTCACATTCCCATCTTGGCCCGGACCTCGTCCATGACCTGAAGCGTTACTTCGCCGAGGCCGTATTCCCGCGCGTGGCGCTCGATGCTCTCGCGCACCATGGGACGGACAAAATCGGGCACGCGCTGCAAGCGCTGGTCCGCATCCTCGCTCCACGGCAGCGTGCGTTCCGCCGCGCGCACCATTTCCGGCGGCTGGTGCGCAGTTGTCCGCCCGCCGATCGCCCCACCCAGACTGTGCGCCAACTGAGTTTCCCCGGGATTGGTCAGCAGCGCCACGCGATGTTCGCAGCGCGGACAGCGGAAGACAACCGTGAGCGAGTCGCCGTGTGCGGCGCCGGAGGCCGGCACCGATTTCATCGCTTCATCGCACGCCACGCACAGGAATTTCATCGCGCCCCTCGCCGGTTGCGCCGCGCCCACAGCCCGCCGCCGAGCATCGCGCCAAGCGTGCCCGCCGCGAGCTGCGCCAGCGGCCAGACAAAGAAAAACGTCGAATCCCCGCGCGGCAGGCCGGGCAGCGGATCCGGCATGACCTTGAGAAATTCGGCGCTGAAAATCACCAACGCCACGACACCGAAGTAGAACACCGCGATAAAGGCGCCGTTCAGAGGCTCCACTGTCCGGGCACGGTAGCCCGTCACGACCGCGCCGCAAAACAAACACAGCGTGCCGATATTGGCGGCCCACCACGTTCCCTTCCCGGCAAACGCAAAGGCCCAGGTTCCAGCGGCAAGCGTGCCGAGGAGCGCGAGCGCGAAGCCGGTCCACACCGCTGCCCACGCAATATCGCCGCGCGCGATGTGCTGGGCGTCATTACGGTCAATTGCGTTTGGCATCGCGCTCACCCGCGCCGCGCAAATTTTTCAGGAATGCGATGAGATCGCTCAGTTCCTGCGCGCTCATCCGCTCCTTGGCTCCCGGCGGCATCATTTGAGGGTAAGTCTTCGCCGCATCCACTGCCGCCTGGCACTCGATGAGCCCGCTCGCGGGCAGCGGCGTGAAGCACGCCCACGGATCGACGATGGCCTCGCGCAGATAGTCCTCCGCCGAGACCCCCCGCCTGCGCACCTCGGCCTGCCTGCCCGCGGAGGACAGATCCGGCCCGCGCTGGCCGCCGCGAATGCCGAGCGCCTCGATCGTGTGGCAGGCAAAACAGCCGAACTGCGGGCTCAGGAACACCTCTTTGCCGCGTTTCTCCACGGCGCTTTCGCCGCTGGCGCTGGAGGCTCCGGCCTTGGGTGTTTCGAACTGGGGATAGTACCAGTTGCCAAAAGCCACCATGCCGCCGACCGTCGCAACGTAAACGAACAGAATGCTGGCAAACGTGGTGAGCGCCGAACGCGGCGGCCGGATCGGGCCCCAGTTGAGCAGCATGAAAAAGCCCGCCGCCCCCGCCACGGCCAGGCTGAAAAACGTGAGATAAGGCGCGCCGAATTGAACGCCCCAAGCGGCGGGCAGTTGCGGCAGTCCCGCCCAGATCACCACGAGGGCCACGGCGGCGAACAGTGCCGCGCCTTGCACGCGCTGCCAGCGCTGCCTCCACGTGGGCGTTGCAGCGGCGCTTCCGCTGCTCTGATTTGCCGCGGAAGCAGCGCTCACCGGATCAGTCATCGGCTTTCCCCACGACGAAACCGACCCAGAAAACGAACGCCACCAGCATGAAGAACAGCAGCGCGGTGACGGCGGCCATGATCGACGAATGGCCCAGCGTCGCCGTGTACCAGTACGGCGTGACATCCTTTACCGCGCCGTAGATGTGGTAGTCCATGCGCGTGAACGAGCGGATCGCCCCCATCAACCCCATCAGGTAGATCGCGACGGCGGGAATGAAGATGAGCACGTATTGCGCCATCGGATCGATGCGGCCCCAGCCGATGCTTCCCGTGGCGCGCGCGCGGCGGTAGAGCAGATAGGTGACGAAAGTCATGATGATGATCGCGGTCACCGCGAGCGCCTTGGCCACCATCAAGCCGAGGAACGTGAAGCGCTCGGGAAGGATCAGCGCCCAGCGCCTGTTCGCTCACCCCCGCGGGCGCCTTCGCCAGCAGATCGGGGAAGAAATTCTGCGGCACCACCCAGATGATGCCGCCCGCGAGCAGCACCCCGAAGATCGCCTTCATGTGCGGCGCGAAGCGCGCGCCGCCCTCGATGCGCTGCATGGAGAGCCAGATATAGAAGTTCGCGCCGAGAAAGAGCAGCACCACCAGCAGCCCCTGCGTCACGAAATAGCCGGAGAGCTTGTCCGCCATCATGAAGGTGGCGAGCTGCGCGTCGTAGACGAAAAACTCCCGGGAGAGGATGTAACCCGCAAGCGGCATCGTGATCAGCGCGCCCACGCCGATCAGGTTGCCGATGTAGCCCATCCAGTCGTAGAACGCACGGTCCTCGTCCTTCCTGGAGGTCAGGAACATGAACGCGGCGAACAGCGCGACCACGAAGCCGCCGAACGTGACGTTGCCGAGGAAGCGGTGCAGATTGAACGGCCACCATGTGGCGTTATCGATCATCGCCCACAGAGTGGCGTTCTCTATCCCCTTGGGCGGTGTGTTCATGAATCCGGTCACCGCGTTCATCAGCAGCATGAGGACGGTGCCGAGCACGTTGAGAGCCGCCCCGATGCCGATATGCGCCCACTTCCCGGCCGCGGTGCGGCTGAGCGGCGCCCAGGTGTACCAGTAAACGTACATGCACACCGTCTCGATCAGGATGAAAATCCCGTACGCGACCCACACCGGGTAGAGCGCCTTGAACAGGTAATTCGTGATCGGCTGGTACGGCCCCATCAGCACGAAGGCGAACAGCACGCCGAAGATGGCAGTGAGCGAATAGGCGATCGCCACCACCTTCATCGTTTCCTGCGCCAGGCGTTCGTACCTTGGGTCCCCGGTGCGCAGCCCGAGCCATTCGCTGACCACGATGAAGATCGGCGCGCCAAGCACAAAGGCGGCAAAGAACAGATGCAGTTGCGCCACCAGCCATATCGCCGTGCGCGCCCCGATCAGCGGGAAATCGAGCGGCATTTCACTTTCCGGTGAGCTTCGAGGTCGCGATCAGCGTGATGTGCATGCCGCGCTGGTCGTGATTCGAAAGCGGGCAACTGATCTTGTATTCGCCTTCCTGGAGGGTGACTTCGAGGTGGACGGTACGGCCCGGGCTGAATTTCGCGGCGTAGGCATCGACCCCCGGCCCCTCGATATGGAAGTCATGCGCAAAACGGCCCACGTTGCTCAGCACGAAGGTCACGGCGCCCGGTTTGGCGCGGATCTTGTCGGGCTTCATTTTGTATTCCGAGAGCGCGATTTCGATCCTGGCGCCCGCAACCTCGACAAAACCATCGTCCGCCGCGGCCTTGCTGCTTGGGGCCCGCGCTGCCGGCGTCCCTGGCTTGATCGAGGCGATCGCAACGCCCGCCTCGTGTCCGTGCGCAGCAGCGGCCGGCGCGGGGACACGCTCTCGCGCACCATGCACCGCCGATTCACCGGCGAACCAGCGAGGCAGCTTGCCTACCTCGCGCGGCACCCCTGGATGCTCGGCAACTTGGGCGATCATCCAGACCATCAGCAGCAAGGTGAGCGCGAGAATCGCCAGCGCCGAAACACCTGTTGCGATGCTCTTCACGCGCGTGAAATCCGGCTCTCCCCGGCGGAAAGGACCGCGCGCCACCCTGTTGCGCTCACGGTAGACTGCGCCGCTTACGGCAGCACCGTGATGTAGCCGACCATCGGACCCGCGAGCGGTTTGCCCTTGTCGTCGTAACCGCTGAGTTCCCCTTTCGGCCCGATGAAGGTGTGCGCTTCGCAGATCATGCGATAGGTGCCGGCCTGATTCGCCTGGAACCTCAGTGTCACCTGCTCGCCGCGCACAAACTCTCCTGATTTGAGTTTTTCGGGCCCTTCGTACGCATTGGGGTTCGCGCGCGCGACGGCCTTGGCCCCGGTGGGCTTGAAGGAATCGTCAATGACCGCGGCGCCCTCGCTGCCGATCTCGGTACCCTCGATGGTCAGGTTGTGGCGGTCGCCCTTGACGGAATGGATGTGCAGCACCACGCAGTCCCCCTTCTTGACGATGATCATCGAGGGATCGAAGGTATAGCGCTCGAGCTTGGAGTTGGCTGCGCGCGCATGCCCGCGATCGTTATAAGCCGCAGGTTTGCCCTCCTTGTTTTTGGGGACCGTGTCCCACTCGCCGGTGGCGATCAGGAACTCCCTGACCGGCGCTTTGGCCGCACAGGTCGGTGACAGCCCGGCGGCTTTCGCTTTCGCCGCAGGCTGGGCCGCGGCCATGCTGCCGGACGTTACTGCGAGAGTGACGCTGGCAAATGCCAGAAATACGGTCTTGCTCAACATGGGCACCTCCTTGTTGGTCGGTTTGGACGATTACCGCGAAGCGATAGGAAAACCGGTTCTTCCGGGTCTTAAGAGACGAGCCGGATTATTTTCCAACCAAGGAGAACGAAAAGGAATCGGGGGGTCCCCATAGAAGTGATAAGGGAATTCCCCTACCCGACTTCCAGAAGCACCGCCATCTTGACGAGTTCAGCCAGCGACTTTGCGTGCATTTTCTCCATGACCTTGGCGCGGTGGATCTCGACGGTCTTTTCGCTGATGCCGAGATGGCGGGCGACCCCCTTGTTGGTCTCTCCGGCGACCACCAGGCCCAGCACCTGGCGTTCGCGAGTCGTCAGCGTTTCCACCCGCTGCAGGATTTCCTGCCGCCTGACGCGAGTGCCACTGGAATGGAGACTGCCGGCGATCACTTTCTGGATTCCGTGCAACAGAAGCTCGTTGTTGAACGGCTTTTCGATGAAGTCGACAGCACCGGCCTTCATGGCGTGGACGGCAACCTTTACGTCGCCGTGACCGGTGAGAATGATGACCGGTATGTCGATCTCCCGCCTTCTGAGCTCAGCCTGAAGCTCCAGGCCGCTCATGTCCGGCATGCGGATGTCCAGGAGCAGGCATCCGGGTGAACCTGCTTCATAGCCGTCGAGGAATTCCTGTGCCGAGGCGTAGGTTTTGACTCCCAGGCCGATGGACCCTATCAGCCCGCGGAGGAAACGCCGGACGGCCTCGTCGTCATCGACCACATGAACGGTCTTCTCAGTCGTCATAGGTGCGCGGTTCCCCGGTGCCAGGTAGCGCGAATCGGAATACAGCGCCAATCCCTTCATTCGAGGCGGCCCAGAGCCTTCCGCCGTGGGCCTCGACGATCGAGCGGCTGATGGCGAGGCCCATGCCGAGCCCGCTGGACTTGGTGGTAAAGAAGGGATCAAAGACCCGGGCCAGATTTTCGGTGGGGATTCCGTGTCCCGTGTCGCGCACGGCCACCTCGATCGAGCCACCATCGACCACCAAGGTCTGGATCGTGAGGCGCCGTTGGTTAGAATCGCTCCCGGCCATCGCTTCCATTCCGTTGTGGGCAAGGTTCAGCACGACCTGTTGAATCTGGATGAAATCGGCCCATACCGGAGGCAGCCCGTCTGCGAGGCCCAGGTCGATGGTGGCCCCCTGCTCGCGGGCGTCGACGCGAAGCAAGTCCTCAACACCACGAATCGTGTCGTTCAAGTCGATGGGCCGTCTGTCATCCTCCTCCTTACGAAGGAAACTCCGGGTGCGGCGTATGATTTCGCTGGCGCGCTGCGCCTGCTCGGCGACCTGCTCCACGGAGTCCAACATCTGCTCCGGCGTTCCGTCGCCCGAGCGCAGCTTGTCCAGACAGACCTGGGCGTATCCCGAGATGACGGTGAGGGGCTGGTTGAGCTCGTGAGCCAGGCTCGTGGCCATCTCCCCCATAACGATGACTCGACCGGTGTGGGCGAGCTCGTTGCGGTGCCGCCGGGCATCCTCTTCCACCCGCTTGCGTTGAGTAATGTCTTCGGCGATGCCCAGGAAATGTGTCACCGCGCCGCGCTGGTCCATGATCGGCGAAATGGATGTCAGGGCCCAGAAAAGTTCTCCGTTCTTTTTTCGGTTGTGCATCTCGCCGCGCCATTCCTTGCCTGCGGTAATGGTCTTCCACAGCCGTTCATACTCTGTGCGCGGCGTCTCGCCCGACTTCAGGATGCTGGGGGTTTTCCCGGTAATTTCTTCGAGGGCATATCCGCTCACGCGCGTGAACCGGGGGTTCACGTATTCGATTCTGCCCTCGAGGTCGGTGATAATCGTC
>JACPTJ010000250.1 GCA_016192835.1 Betaproteobacteria bacterium | reverse complement strand
GCGATCTCGCCGTACGGCACTTCGTGCAGTCCCGGGAACAGCGCGATTCCCACGGGAATGGTGCGCGCGGCCTCGGTGGCGGTGAAGGTTAGCGCGAACAGGAACTCGTTCCAGGCGAAGATGAACGTCAGCAGCCCGGCGGCGAGCAGGCCGGGGGCTGCGAGCGGCAGCACGACGCGCGTGAACGCGCCGAACGCGGTGCAACCATCCACGCGCGCTGCGGCGTAGAGCTCGCGCGGTAGCGACGCGAAGAAGTTCATGAGCAGCCACACCGCCAGCGGCAGGGAGAACGTGGCGTAAGTGATGATAAGCGCGGCGACAGTGTCGTGCAGACCCAGCGCGGCCAGCGCCAGGAACAGCGGGCTTACGGTGGCGATGGGCGGAAACATCGAAATCGCAAGCACTCCGGCGAGTATGGCAACGCGGCCGCGTACCTGCAGCATCGAAAGCGCGAACGCCGCCGGCGCGCCGACGGCAAGCGCAAGCAGCGTGGTGCAGGCGGCCACCAGCGCGCTGTTGGCGATGATGCGCAGAAACGGGTGCCCGGCGAAAATCGCCGCATAGTGCTCGAACGTGAGGCGCGTTGGGAATAGTGGCGGCAGCGACATGAGCTCCGCGGCGGGCTTGAGGGAAGTCGCCACCTGCCACAGGAACGGCGCAAGGCAGTAGCCGATCACCAGCGCCATCCCCGCCGCGCGCAGCGCGCGTCTCATCGCAGCGCCCCCCGCATCAGGCGCGCGTAGAATAGCGCGGCGAGCGCCACGCACACGAACACGCTCACCGCGAGCGCCGAGCCGTAGCCGAATTCGAGCCCCTGGAACAGCACCTTGTAGGCATAGATCGAGAGCGTCTCGGTGCTGTCCGCCGGCCCTCCGCCCGTGAGGACGTAGATCGCGTCAAATACCCGGAACGCGTCAATGGTCCTGAACACCAGCGCGACCAGCATCACCGGCGCGAGCAGCGGCAGCGTGATCCTGCGCAGCACCGCCCAGCCCGATGCGCCGTCGACGGCGGCGGCGCGGTAGACATCCCGCGGGATGCCTTGCAGTCCTGCCAGCAGCAGCAGCGCCACGAACGGGGTCGACTTCCACACGTCCATCGCGATCGCCGCGTTGAGCGCCCATGCCGGGCTTCCCAGCCAGTTCACGTGAGCACCGGCGAGATAGTTGAGGACCCCGATCTCGGCGTCGTACATCCATTCCCACATGCGCGCCGAGACCGCGGTCGGCACGGCCCACGGCAGCAGGATCACCCCGTAGAGCAGCGCGCGCCCCCGCCATGCGCGCTCGAGCATGAGCGCGATTGCAAGGCCCAGCATCAGTTCGAGCGCGACCGAGACCGCCGCGAAATAAACGGTATTCCAGAACGCGTTCCAAAAGCGCTCGTCGGCCGCGAGGCGAAGGTAGTTCGAAAACCCGATGAAGCGCGGCGGGCCGTGCAGCAGCGAGCGCCGCTCGAGGCTGAGCCAGAGCACCGTGCCGAGCGGAAACAGCGTCACCGCGGCGAGCAGCAGCCCGCCCGGCAGCAGGTACCACAGTGGCCGGTCCAGCTCGCGCTTAAAGTTCATCGGCGAGGATTTTCCGCAGCTTGCGTTCGGAGGCAGCGAGTGCTGCGTGGGGCGTTCTCAGCCCTGCGACGATCGCGCTCAACTCGCTTTGCAGCACCTGCGAGATGCGCACGTAGTAGGGAGTGACCGGCCGCGGCCGGGCTGCGGCAAACACGCGTTCGAGCGTGGCGAGAAACGGCTGCGCCGCCCGAATCTCGGCGTCGCGGTAGAGCGCAACCCGTGCGGGCTGAAAACCGTAGGCGAGCGCCAGCCGTTTCTGCGCCCGCTCCGAAGTAAGAAAACGCACCAGTTCCCCAGCCGCCACGGGGTATCGCGAGTGGCGGTTGACCGCGAGCTGCCAGCCGCCGAGCGTTGCGGCTGATGCGCCGCCTTCGAAATGCGGCAGCAGGGTCACCCCGACCTTTCCATACACCCGCGAACGCGGGTCCTGGAACAGGCGCCACGCATACGGCCAGTTGCGCAGGAACAGCGCGCGGCCCTGTCCGAACACATGCCGGCTCGGCTCCTCGGTCGCGGTCGTGACCGAGGCGGGCGTGACGCGATAGCGGTGCACCAGGTCGGCCATGAACGTGAGCGCCTCCCGATTGCGCGGGGTATCGAGCACGACGCGTCCCGCGCTCAGCACCTCGCCGCCGTTGCTCCACAGGTATTCGAGCGCGTTGCAGACCAGGCCTTCGTACTGTTTGCCCTGCCAGACGAAGCCCGCGATGCCGGGTTCGCGCGCCATCACCGCCTGCGCCGTGCGCACGAGCTCGCCCCAGGTGCGCGGCACGGGCAAGCCGTACTTCTCGAGCAGGTCTTTGCGGTAATAGAGCAGCCCGGCGTCCACGAACCACGGCACCGCGTAGATCCGCCCCTGGTGGGTGACCGCCTCGATCGGGCCCGCGAAAAAAGCGCTGCGCTCCCGCGGCGGCAACTGCGGGGTCAACTCCTGCAACCAACCCGCATGGGCGAATTCCGCGACCCAGATCACGTCCACCGCAAGCACGTCGAATGCCCGGGACTTCGCCTGCAGATTGATGGCGTAGAACTGGTGCTGCTCGTCGCTCGAGGCGGGCAGCGTCTGCTCGCGCACCACGATGCCGGGGTGCAGGCGCTCGAATTCGTCGAGCAGCGCGCGTAACGGCGCCGGATCGCCAAACAGCTTGCCGTGCTTGAAAACGATTACCGTCGACCCTGGCGCCGGCCCGTCGGCGCCGCACGCGGGCAGCAGCACGGCTGCGCAGGCAAGCAACAGCGCACGTGCCCAGCGGCTCATGCGCCGCGCCAGCGCCATTCGCGAATCTCTGGCATGTCCTGACCCTGCGCGCGGATGTAATGCCAGTGCTCGGTAAGCTTGTCGCGCACGAACTGCTTGAGATGCGCGGCCCTGTAGCCGAGCTTGGGCACGCGGTCGATGACATCGGCGACCAGGTGAAAGCGGTCGAGATCGTTGAGCACCGCCATGTCGAACGGCGTAGTGGTCGTGCCTTCCTCCTTGTAGCCGCGCACGTGCAGGTTCCCGTGGTTGGTGCGCCGGTAGGTAAGCCGGTGGATGAGCCACGGGTAGCCGTGGTACGCGAAGATGATGGGCTTGTCGGTGGTGAACAGCGTGTCGAAGTCGCGGTCGGAGAGCCCGTGCGGGTGTTCTTCCTTCTGTTGCAGTGTCATCAGGTCCACGATGTTGACCACCCGCACCTTGAGATCCGGCAGCTGTTGTCGCAGCATATCCACGGCGGCGAGCGTTTCGAGAGTCGGCACGTCGCCCGCGCACGCCATCACCACGTCCGGCTCGCCGCCCTGATCGTTGCTCGCCCAGTCGAAAATGCCGATGCCGGCGGCGCAGTGCTTGATGGCGGCGTTCATGTCGAGCCACTGCGACTGCATTTGCTTGCCGGCGACGATCACGTTGACGAAGTTGCGCGAGCGCAGGCAGCGGTCGGTGATGCAGAGCAGCGTGTTCGCATCCGGCGGGAGATATACGCGGATGATGTCCGCCTTCTTGTTCACCACGTGGTCGATGAAGCCGGGATCCTGGTGCGAGAAGCCGTTGTGGTCCTGGCGCCAGACGTGCGAGGTAAGCAGGATATTGAGCGAGGCGATCGGCCGCCGCCACGGAATCTCGTTGCATACCTTGAGCCACTTCGCGTGCTGGTTGAACATCGAATCCACAATATGGATGAAGGCCTCGTAGCACGAGAACAGCCCGTGCCGGCCGGTGAGCAGATAACCTTCGAGCCAGCCCTGGCAGGTGTGCTCGGAGAGAATTTCCATCACCCGTCCGTCCGGCGCAAGGCCCTCGTCCTCCGGCAGCGTCTCGGCGAGCCAGGTGCGATGGGTGACCTCGAACAGCGCGCCGAGCCGGTTGGAGGCGGTTTCGTCCGGACCGACGACACGGAAGTTGCGCGCGTCGGCATTGAGTTTCATCACGTCGCGCAGAAAACTGCCCATGATGCGCGTCGCCTCGGCGCTCACCGCGCCGGGCCGCGGTACCTTGACGGCGTAGTCGCGGAAGTCCGGCAGCCGCAAATCCTTGAGCAGCGCGCCGCCATTGGCGTGCGGGTTGGAGCCCATGCGGCGCGCGCCGTGCGGCGCGAGTGCGGTGATCTCCGGTCGCGGCACACCGTGCTCATCGAACAGTTCCTCGGGCCGGTAACTTTTCAGCCATTGCTCGAGTAGTTGCAGGTGCTGCGGGTTGCTGGCGGTGTCCGCGAACGGCACCTGGTGCGAGCGCCACGAGCCTTCGGTCTTCCTGCCGTCGACTTCCTTCGGCCCGGTCCAGCCCTTGGGGGTTTTCAGGACGATCATCGGCCAACGGGTGCGTTCGCCGATGCCGTTCGTACGGGCCGCGTGTTGGATCGCGCGGATTTCTTCAGTCACGGCGTCCAGCGTTGCCGCCATCCGCCGATGCATGGCTTCCGGTTCCGCTCCTTCGACAAAGTACGGCCGGTAACCGTAGCCGATCAACAGCGCTTCGAGTTCCACGCGCGGAATACGCGCGAGCACCGTGGGGTTGGCGATTTTGTAGCCGTTCAGGTGAAGTATCGGCAGCACCGCGCCGTCGGTGGCGGGATTCAGGAACTTGTTCGAGTGCCAGGCGGCCGCAAGCGGCCCGGTCTCGGCCTCGCCGTCGCCCACGACGCAGGCGACGATCAGATCGGGATTATCGAACGCGGCGCCGAAGGCATGCGAAAGCGCGTAGCCGAGTTCGCCGCCCTCGTGGATCGAGCCGGGGACCTCGGCCGTGACGTGGCTGCCGATGCCGCCGGGAAACGAGAACTGGCGGAACAGCCGTTGCATGCCCCCGGCGTCGCGTGACACGTTCGGATAGATCTCGCTGTAGCTGCCGTCGAGCCAGGTATTGGCGACCAGCGCCGGGCCGCCGTGGCCGGGCCCGGCGATGTAGATGATATCGAGGCCGTACTTGTTGATGACGCGGTTCAAGTGCGCATAGATGAAGTTGAGGCCCGGCGTCGTGCCCCAGTGGCCGAGCAGCCTGGGCTTTACGTGCTCGGGCTTGAGCGGTGCTTCGAGCAATGCATTGTCGAGCAGGTAGATCTGTCCGACCGAAAGGTAATTGGCCGCGCGCCACCAGGCGTCGAGCCGCGCGAGTTCCTCGGATGCGGGTGCCCATGGTTCGCTTGCGCCCGCTGTCGTCGTTGTCGCTTTCATCGTGTCTCTCCTTGTTTACAATATCACGGTGGCGAGTGCTTCCCGGGCGAGAATGCGGGCTTCGTCCACCGGAATCACCCACGCCTCGATGCGGCTGTCCGCCGCGCTGATGCGCCCTTCACGGCCGGTGGTTGCGGCGTTGGCTGCAGCATCGAGTCGGATGCCTGCCCAGTCCAGACCTTCGAGTATGCCCGCGCGCACGGCGGCGGCGTTCTCACCGACCCCGCCGCCGAACAGGATGGCATCCGCGCCGCCCAGCACCGTCAGATACGCGCCGAGGTACTTGCGCGCGCGATAACAATAGAGCTGCACCGCGAGGCGTGCGTGGGGATCATCGGTTCCGAGCAGTTGGCGCATGTCGCCGCTCGTCCCCGAGACGCCGAGGAGCCCGGAACGTTCATTGAGCAGTTGTTCCACATCCGGGGCGCTCATCCCCTCCACGCGTTGCAGGAAGGTCACGAGCCCCGGATCGACATCACCGCTGCGCGTCGCCATCATCAAGCCCTCGAGCGGCGAAAATCCCATGGAGGTGTCGAGCGCCCGGCCGCGGTCGATCGCCGTCACCGAGCAGCCGGCGCCGAGGTGGAACGAGATCACACGGCCGCCGGCCGAAACGTCCGGACGCAATTCGCGCCAGCGCGACCAAAGCGCCTGGTGGGCGAGGCCGTGGAAACCGTAGCGCCGCAAGCGGTGCCGTGCACTGAGTTCGCGTGGCAACGCATAGGTCGCGGCCACCTCCGGCAGTTGCGCGTAGAAAGCAGTGTCGAATACTGCCACCTGAGAGATGTGCGTCCCGAGCGCCTCGCGGCAGACCCGGATCCACGCGAGCGCGACCGGGTTGTGCAACGGCGCGAGTGGCGCGAGCCGTTCGATCTCGGCCTCGACCTCAGCGTCTATTCTGCGCGTGGAGGTCAGATGCGCGCCACCGTGCACCACGCGGTGCGCCACCAGCCGCGGTCGCTCGCCCGCGTGCCGGTCCAGGAAAGCTTGCAGCCGCGCGCGCGGGTCGCCTGCATCGGACTCGTAATGTGCGTGACCGCAGGCACGCAGATCTTTCGCCTCGCGCGCATACAGCGCCAGCCGCACCGAGGAGCTGCCGGTGTTGACGGTCAGCACGAACATGCAGCGTTCCTTTCAGAATCTCTCAGGTACCGTCCGCGGCAGCCGTGCCGAATCCGAATTCCTCCGTGGGGACCCGGGCGGTGTGTTTGCGCAATTCGTCGACGATATCTTCGGAATCATAAGTCGCCATGGTCTGCCTCCTTTCGGCGAGGGTCTTGGTGCAACTCGGTAAGGCTGCGTCTACGTGCTGGACGATAACGCGAACACGCGGGTGGTGCCGCTCGCGAATTCGTAGACCTCATCGCCGACGCACAAGGAAATCGGCGCTGCCGCGCCATCACGCCCGCGGACTCTGAGCGAGTCGCGCGTCAGACGCAGGTCGAGCGAATGCCCCCGGTAGCGGATGCGCATGTCGAGGCGCTTCATTTCCTGCGGCAATTCCGGATTGAGCCGCAGAACATCGCCCCTGGCTTCGATCCCGGTTGAGACGCGCTGCACCAGGTCCACCGAGCCGGCCATCGCACCGAGATGCACGCCCTCCGCCGTGGTGCCTTGCTGGATGTCGCTCAAGTCGCTCTGCAGCGCTTGCGCGAAATACTCCATCGCGCGCTGCCGGTCGGAACGGGCCAGGACCCACGCATGGACCACCCGGGACAAGGTGGATCCATGGGACGAGTGCCCGATGTAATAGTCAACATTGCGCGGAATGGTCTCGTATTCGAAGGGATAGTCCAGACGCTCGAACAGCTCGCGCAATTCCTCGGCGGAAAACAGGTAAAACAACATCAAGACATCGGCCTGTTTCGAGAGCTTGTAGCGGTTGGCGCTGTCGCCCTCCGCCTCGAGGATGAGATCGAGACGCTGAATGTCGCCGTACCGGGTCCGGTAAGCCTCCCAATCGAACTCGCGCAATTTCTCGTAGCCCTCGAACTGGCTGATGACTCCTCCTTCATGAAACGGCACGAACATCCTGCGGCTGATGTCGTCCCAGCGCGCGATTTCCTCCGCCGGCAGGTCAAGCTGCGCCGTGAGCTCGGCGCGACGCATCTCGGAAAGCTGTTCGAGCACATCCAGCGCGCGGCACAGCACCCACACGGCCATGATGTTGGTATAGGCATTGTTGTCGAGGCCGGGTGTCGCCGCATCCGGATAGCCGTCGTGGAATTCGTCCGGCCCCATCACGCCGCGGATCTCGTAGCGCCCGCGCTCGTCGTTGAAACTCGCGAGGCTCGACCAGAAGCGGGCGATATCGAGAATCAGTTCGGCGCCGTAAAAGTGCAAAAACTCCACGTCGCGGGTGACCTGGAAGTACTGCCAGACGTTAAAGGCGACGGCGCTGCCGACGTGGCGCTGCAAGTAGGAGTTGTCCCGCACCCAGCGCTGCGAGCGCGGGTTCAGGTTGTACGCCTGGGTTTCCTCCTGTCCGTCGCTGCCGCTCTGCCAGGGGAACATCGCCCCCTTGTATCCGGCGCCGCGGGCGGCGGCGCGCGCCTCGCCCAGGCGCCGGTAGCGGTACATCAGAAGCGCCCGGGTGATTTCGGGCATGCGATAGTTGAAGAACGGGAAAATGAATAATTCATCCCAGAATACGTGGCCTTGGTAGGCTTCACCGGTCCAGCCACGCGCGGGCACGCCCACATCGAGTCCGATGGAATTGGGCGACACGGTATGCAACAGGTGAATCATGTTCAGGCGAAGCAGCATCGGAATATTCAACTCGAATCCGGGATCTGCGAGCTGAATATGCACATCGAAGCGGCGCCACAAGTGCTTCCAGGCCAGCACATGATCCGCCATCACGGATTCGAATCGGCCGGCGCGCGCAATGGCCTTGCGCGCCTCCAGCCCGCATTCGGAGATGGCGTGATCGCGCGAGGTATGGAAAGAGGCCAGCTTCTCCAGCACCAGCGTCTCGCCCTGCCTGAGGTTGACCCTCAGTTCCCGCCCGATATATCCCGGTTCCTCGATGATCCGATGACGTACATCGAAAAGCTGTCCGTCGAGAAATGCCCGGGTTCGCGCCGCCTGCGCGATATGAATGTTCGACTGGCAGGTGCGCACCAGCAAGCAAACGCCATCCTCGCCGACGACCTCGCTTGCCACCGGCGCCAGGTGCTTGTTGTTGAATTTGCGGTAAAGCCTGGCGCCCGCGTTGACGACCCGTCCGTCGATCGCCGATCGGACCGTGACGCCCCCGGACCAGTTCTCGGCAGTCAGCGAAACTTCCACCGCACTCATATGCATGTCGGCCATCGACACCAAGCGCCGCTCCTGCAGTGTGCTGCGCCGCCCCTGGCCGTCCTCGAATCGGATGTGCCGCAACAGCATGCCGCGCCGCAGATCGAGCTCCTGGCGGTAGGACAGAATCGTGACCGCTCTCGCATCGAACCAGTCCTCGCCGGCGATGCGCAACCCGAGCGCGAGCCAGTTCGGGAAATTGACCAGATCCTCGTTCTCGACCACCCGGCCGGCGATATCGGTGCGCAACCGGTTGTAGCCGCAGCCAAGGTAAGTCCCCGGATAGTGAATGTCATCCGCTACCGCTTCAACCGCCGCTCCGCGCGTCGCGAAATAGCCATTTCCCAGGGTGCACAGTGCCTCGCGGATTCCCTCGCGCGCCGGGTCGAAGTCCTCGAACACCAGTGACCACGTGGAAGCGTGCTCCTCGGCCACATCGACCTGGCCCATATCGCTCACCACTGCATCGGCGCCCGCCTCGCGCAACGCCTGCGCGCGTCCGCCGCGATCGACGCCGATGACACAGCCGAACCGGCCGGCGCGCCCGGCCTCGACGCCGGCGACCGCGTCCTCGACCACGACGGCGCGCGCGGGTTCGGCACCGAGGCGCCGCGCCGCCTCCAGGAAAGCATCTGGTGCCGGTTTGCCCTTGAGTCCGAGGCGGGTGATGTCGGTCCCGTCCACTCGCGCGTCGAACAACTGCGCGATACCCGCCGCCTCGAGCACCGCTGCGCAGTTGTTGCTGGAGGACACAACCGCGGTTTTGATCTCGTGCGTCCGGAGCTTGCGCACCAGCGCGATCGCCGCTTCGTAGGCATCGGCGCCGTTCTGTTTCAGTTGCTGGTGGAAATACTCGTCCTTCAGGTTTCCCAGCGCGCACACGCTTTGCACCTCGGGGCCGTCTTCGGGTGCGCCCAACGGCAGCGTGATCCCGCGCGATGCGAGGAACGCCTGCACGCCGTCGTAGCGCGGCTTGCCGTCCACGTAGCGCCGGTAGTCGGCATCGATATCAAAAGGCACGAACGGCTTGCCGGTCCCGGCCCCCCGTTTCCCGAGAAACCCGTCGAACAACTTCTTCCATGCCGCCGCGTGCACGCTCGCCGTCCTGGTAAGCACGCCGTCGAGATCGAACAGGACTGTGTCGTAGTCCCGTGGGGAAAGTGTGATGACGGCTTTCATTGGGCCTCCTGCCCGGCCAGCAGCACGTTGGAAGGAATCTCCGCCATCACATGGACCTCGATCCCATGCCGGCCGCGCACATTGGTGCCCTTTAGACCCCTTTCGTTTTTCATCAAATCGCGATCGGCTTCGAAGCCGGTCATAAAGCGACGGATGTAGTGGATGGTGTCATACGGAGTCAGCGGCGATTCGACTTCTCCGCTTTTGCGCGAAGCGCGCCGAGTTCTTCGATGATCGCCCTCACCGGCACGTAGTTCGCTGTACCGTCGGGCGCGGGAAGGAGACTTCGCCGCGCGTCCGCGATGAAGTCGAGCATCTGCTTTGCCAAGGCCACGCGCGGATCGTCTTTGCCGATGGAGCGGGCGAATTTTTCTTCGTCGTCGAGGAATTGGCGGAGTTTGTTGGGGTCGAGGTCGGACATTGCGCAGGCTCTCAAGTATATGAATGTTGGATTACCCAGGAAGCTTCTGTTGCCGCAGCAGCGCGAGTGAGCGTCCCTTCAGGGGATAGGGGCTCCCGCCATCGAAGGTTCCGTCGTGCGCCAGCCCGTCCTCGTGCGTCGTGTCAATTACGACCAGCCAGCGCCGGGCTGCGGCATGGTTGGGCAGCGAAAAAGCGATCTCCTCGTGATGGGCGTTGAACAACAACAGGAAATCCAGATCGGTAACCGGCCTGCCGCGCTGGTCGGTTTCGGTTAGGCCCTGGCCCGCGAGCAGGACACCGAGGCTGCGCGCGAAGTGTTGATTCCATTCCTCGTCGTTCATCTCGGTGCCGTCCGGCTTGAACCAGACGATGTCCTTGACGCTGCCGCCGTGGATCGGCCGTCCCTGAAAGAAATCGCGCCGCCGGAACACCGGATGCGCACGCCGCAGCGCGATCATGCGGCGGGTGAATTCGAGCAGCCGCGTCCGGTCGGGTGTGAGATTCCAGTCCACCCACGAAATCTCGTTGTCCTGGCAGTAGGCGTTGTTGTTGCCGCGCTGCGTGCGTCCGATCTCGTCGCCCGCGCTGAGCATAGGCACTCCCTGCGAGGGCAGCAGGGTGGCGATGAAGTTACGTTTTTGTTGCGCGCGCAGAGCATTCACCTGCGCATCATCGGTCGCGCCTTCGGCGCCCGAGTTCCACGACAGATTGTTGTCATGTCCGTCGCGGTTGTCCTCGCCGTTGGCCTCGTTGTGCTTGTCGTTGTAGGAGACGAGGTCGGCGAGCGTGTAGCCGTCGTGCGCGGTGATGAAATTTATGCTCGCGTAGGGGCGGCGGCTGGATCGGCTGTAAAGGTCGCTCGAGCCGGTGAGCCGCATCGCGAACTCGCCGATCACCCCGCCGTCGCCCTTCCAGTACGCGCGCATGGTGTCGCGGTACTTGTCGTTCCACTCCGCCCAGCCGCCGGGAAAATTGCCGACCTGGTAGCCGCCTGTGCCCAGATCCCACGGCTCCGCGATGAGCTTGACGCGATTGAGCACCGGGTCCTGGCAGATGATATCGAAGAACGCGCCGAGCCGGTCCACTTCGTGCAGTTCGCGCGCGAGCGCCGAAGCGAGATCGAAACGGAAGCCATCCACGTGCATCTCGGTCACCCAGTAACGCAAGGAATCCATGATGAGTTGCAGCACGCGGGGGTGCGTCATGTTGAGGGTGTTGCCGCAACCCGTGAAATCCATGTAGTAGCGCGGTTCCCCGGGCTTCAGGCGATAGTATGAGGCGTTGTCCACGCCGCGGAAGCACAGCGTCGGCCCCATTTGGTCACCCTCTCCGGTGTGGTTGTAAACGACGTCCAGAATCACCTCGATACCGGACGAGTGCAGCGTCTTGACCATGGTCTTGAATTCGGAGACCGGCCGCTGTCCGCCGTAGCGGTTGTCCGGGGCGAAAAAGCCGATCGAGTTATAACCCCAGTAGTTGCGCAGGCCCTTTTGCACGAGGCGGCGATCGTCGATCAACGTATGCACCGGCATCAGCTCCACCGTGGTGACGCCGAGCCGCCTGAGATGCTCGATGATCGGCGCGGAGGCGAGCCCTGCGTAGGTCCCGCGCAACTGTGGCGGCACCTCCGGATGCTGCATCGTATAGCCCTTCACGTGCAGTTCGTAGATCACGGTGTCGTTCCAGGGAACGTTGGGGCGCCGGTCGTCGCCCCAGGTAAAAGCCGGGTCGATGACCCGGCACTTCGGCATAGCCGCCGCGGAATCCCGGCGGTCCAAGGAAAGGTCGGCGCGCGCGTGTCCGATGCGGTAGCCGAAATTCGCATCGTTCCAGGCGATCGTTCCCGTCAGCGATTTCGCGTACGGGTCCAGGAGCAGTTTGTTGGAATTAAAGCGATGCCCCTCGTCCGGCCGGTAGGGGCCATGAACGCGATAGCCGTAGAGCATGCCTGGCCGCGCTTCCGGAAGATAGCAGTGCCAGATCTGGTCGGTCTGCTCGGGCAAAACGATGCGCTGCAACTCGCGGCGGCCGCGCTCATCGAAGATGCACAGTTCCACTTTTTCAGCATGCGCGGAGAACAGCGCGAAATTCACGCCCTCGCCGTCCCACGTGGCCCCCCGCGGATAGGGCATTCCCGGCCATACGCTTGAAATCGGGTTGCTCATTTCAGTTCAGCAACAGCGCGCAAGATCGCGGTCATAGGGTCCTGGCGATCCGTTACGGTTCGTCCTTCGGGCTGCGCCGCGGCCACCAGCGCTCCAGCAGTTCCGCGGCCCAGTGCTGCCCGCCGATGCCGAACGCGAGCGCGAGCGCGAGCACGACGCCCCCGAGGATGATGAGAAAACTCTGCCGGATGATCGCCCCGCCCACGTTGACCTGGTCGAGCGCGATCAGCACCACGAACACGACAATCGCGTACTGCGCGATCTTGCCGAGCAGGGCGGCGTCCTGGATGCCAACGCTCCTGCAGTAGGTTCCCACCGTGCCGCCGACGAAGGAGGCGAAATAGGTTCCGAACGCGAGGATCACCAGCGCCACGATCACCTTGGGAACGAACAGGACCACCTGCCCGAACAGGTCCGTGATGTAGGTCAGCCCGAGGCCGTTGAAGGCGATGACCAATGCCGCGAAGATCACCAGCCAATATACAAGCAGACCGAAAATGTCAGTCGTGTCGCTGCGGACCCCGCCCTCGCGCAGAAACGCATCCATGCCGGCGCGCTCGGTCAGCACGTTGAAATTGATCGCGCGCAGACCCTTGACCACCGCGAACGTCACGACCTTCGCGGCGAGCCAGCCCGCGATCAACACCACCACCGCGAGCGCGAGCCGCGGCAGGAACACCCCGATCTGCACGAGAAACGCGCGCACGGGTTCGAGATACATGTCGACCTTCTCCATATCCGCCTCCTCTGATGGTAAAGTGCCGTTCCCTTCTATCCCGCCCGGTC
This sequence comes from Betaproteobacteria bacterium, assembly GCA_016192835.1. Taxonomy (GTDB): domain Bacteria; phylum Pseudomonadota; class Gammaproteobacteria; order Burkholderiales; family SG8-41; genus PALSA-1004. The sequence continues at coordinate 5,633 of JACPTJ010000250.1, read as the reverse complement.
CGCGCCCAGCAGCGCCAGGATTCCCTGCAGTGGCACCTGGACCCAGCCCGGCCGGTTGCTGATCTCGTAGCGCAATTCGTAGAGCGCCTTCTCGATCTCGAACAGATCGAGCAATGCGCGTGCCTCGGCGAACGACGCATACAGGCCGCTACTCTGCGTGGCTTTAGCGTAGGCCGCGAGAAATGCGGTGCGTGTCTCGTCGTACCAAACCGCCGCCAGCGCGGCGTAGCGCGCGTGCTCTTCCGGCGGGTGCTCGGCGCCGCGCAGCGACGTCCACCGCGCATAGTCGAACGAGCGCATCATGCCGGCGACATCGCGCAGCGGCGAATCCTTCCGCGCGCGCTCCGCAATCGGGCGCGCCGGCTCGCCTTCGAAATCGATGATGATAAAGTCGTTCTTCGCAAGCAGCACCTGTCCGAGATGGTAGTCGCCGTGATAGCGAATCTTGAGCGCCGGTCCCGACCACGCCAACGCGCATGTTTCGATCCGCGCAGCGAGCGCCTGGCGTTGTGCGAGCAGCGCCCGCGCTGTTTCACGCGCCGGCAGCGCCAACTGGTCGAGGTTGCGTTCCAGCAAGTCGAGCGTTGCTTGTGCCTCGTCGCGCACCTGCGCCTTCCAACGGGCGAGATCGTCCGGCGCGACCGGCTCGGGATCGAACGCAGGATCGCCACGGGATCCCGCGAACGCGCGGTGCAGCTCGCCGGTGCGCTGCCCGAGTATCTGAATCAGCGCGAGATACGCCCCGTGCGCGTCCGCCGGCGGCGGCTCGGCGCCGGCGCGCTGCCGGTCGAAAAAACGCTCCAGGTATTCGAGCGTGTAATTCCAGCCGTCGCCCTGATTGGAGACGTAGGCCTGAAGCAGCCCGAGTGTCCGCGGCGTTGCGTCGGCGGGGAAATACTCGATCGTGCCGGCGACCGGAACGCAGTTCGCGAACTTCGCTTGCTCGGTGAGGAAACGTCCGACTTCGAATTCAGGGTTTACCCCGTGGTGGATGCGGCGATACCCCTTGAGAAACAACCGTTCGCCGAGCGTCACCACCGTGTTGCTGCCTTGCGCCTTCGGGCGTCCGACCGGCAGAGCCGCGTAGTCCTTGCCGGCGAGATCAGCGAACGCCCGGGACGGCGTGAAGCGCACCTTGCCGTGCGTGGTAGGGATCTCGCGGCCCGCGCCGATCGCCTCGACCAAGGCGCGGCAGAACGCCTCGTCGGCAAGCGCGTCGGCGATCACGCCGACTTGCGCCTGTTGACGCACCCTGGCGATCGTCGCCGGGCCGAGTGCGCGCACGCGCGCCTCATCGCGGTCCTCCCAGGCGAGTGTGAGAGGAGCGAAATAGGTCGCGGGGCCCGTCCCGCCCTCGACTTCGAACAGCGCGAGCATGCAGCTCGCGCCGCCCGCGTCCCATAGCGCCCAATCGGCGAGGCGCGCGCGCGGCACCGGCTCACCCTTCCCCGCGTACCAGCGCTGCGCCTCGAGGTAGCGCGCCAGCACCTCGGTCTCGAGATGCTCGCGCGTCTTGATCGCCATGGCGATGCGCCAGGGCACCACGCGGTCGCGGAAGAAGCTCGTCCAGCCGTCGAACAGCACCAGCACCGGCAGGTCCTCGCGCCCGAGGTGCTCCTCGTGCCAGTGCGGAACCTCGACCTCGCCGGGCGGGGCGAGCCGGAACCAGTAGAAGCCGCAGGAGGGCAGCGTGAGCAGATACGGCAGTTCGCCCACCGGCGGGAACGGTGTCCGGCCCATGAGTTCTACCGGCACCCGGCTGCGGAAGCGGGAAAGGTCGAGTTCCACCGGTTGCGCCGAACGCCCGAGGTTCGCCACGCACAGGATCGCGTCCCCGCCATACTCGCGCAGGTAAGCGAGCACTTTGCGGTTGCCGGGACGAAGAAAGGTCAACTTGCCGCGGCCGAAGGCCCGGCTCGACTTTCGCACCGCGAGCAGCCGCCGCATCCAATTCAGCAGTGAATTCGGCTCCCGCGACTGCGCCTCGACGTTGACCGCCTCGTAGCCATAGATCGAGTCCATGATTGGCGGCAGGTACAGACGCTGGGGATCGGCGCGCGAGAACCCGGCGTTGCGATCGGGGCTCCACTGCATCGGCGTCCTCACGCCGTCGCGGTCGCCGAGGTAGATATTGTCGCCCATACCGATCTCGTCGCCATAGTACAGGATAGGCGAACCGGGCATCGACAGCAGCAGGCTGTTCATCAGCTTGATGCGGTCCATGTCATTTTCCAGCAGCGGCGCGAGGCGGCGGCGGATGCCCAGATTGATGCGCGCGCGCGGGTCGGCCGCGTACATGCGGTACATGTAGTCGCGCTCCTTGCCGGTGACCATCTCGAGCGTCAACTCGTCGTGGTTGCGGAGAAAAATCGCCCACTGGCAGATCTCCGGAATCTCCGGGGTCTGCTGCATGATGTCGACCACCGGGTTGCGGTCCTCCTGCGCGATCGCCATGTAAATGCGCGGCATCAGCGGAAAGTGATACGCCATGTGGCACTCGTCGCCGTCGCCGAAATACTCGCGCACGTCTTCCGGCCACATGTTCGCTTCAGCCAGCAGCAGTTTGTTGGTGTATCTCTCGTCGAGGCGAGCGCGGATCTCCTTGATCACCGCGTGCGTCTCGGGCAGGTTCTCGCTGCTGGTGCCTTCGCGCTCGACGAGGTACGGAATCGCGTCGAGCCGGAATCCGTCCACACCCAGGTCGAGCCAAAAGCGCATCGTGCGAAACACCGCCAGCCGCACGCGCGGGTTATCGAAATTCAGATCGGGCTGGTGCGAGAAGAAGCGGTGCCAATAATACGCCTTCGCAACCGGATCCCAGGCCCAGTTTGAAGGCTCGGTGTCGGTGAAGATGATGCGTGTGCCGCGGTACTTCTGATCGGTGTCACTCCAGACGTAGAAGTTGCGCTTCGACGAACCAGCCGGAGCGCGGCGCGCGGCCTGGAACCACGGATGCTGGTCGGAGGTGTGGTTGACCACCAGTTCGGTAATTACCCGCAGCTCGCGCCGGTGCGCCTCGCGTACGAATTGCCGGAAATCGCTGCGCGTACCATATTGCGGGTGCACGTTATGATAGTCGGCGACGTCGTAGCCGTCGTCCTTGAGCGGCGAGGGATAGAACGGCATCAGCCAGATCGTGTTAACGCCCAGCGCCCGGATATAATCCAGCTTCTCGGTGAGCCCGCGGAAGTCACCCAGCCCGTCGCCGTTCGAGTCGAAGAATGCTTTCACGTGAAGCTGGTAGATGACGGCGTCCTTGTACCAGAGCGCCTCGTCCTCGGCGCCCAACGCCGGGGCGAGCTGCAGCGGCGCTTCGTCGAAGGGAGGCTTGGCCGTGTCCATCGGGCGTTCCGGGCTCGTTACAGGAAGTAGTCGAAATTGCGTTCGGTGCGCACTTTGCGCCGCAGCGCGAACACGTGTGCGGGCGCGCGCTGCGGATCGAGCTGGACGAAGTTGCGCGGGCCACTCCAGAGAAAGCGTGCGCCGGAGAGCAGGTCGTGCATCTGGTAGGACGTGTGCGCGTCGATGCCGAGGGACGCCAGATCGAGCTCGACCCACCCGGACTGGACGTGGTGCGGGTCGAGGTTTACGACTGTCACGACCAGATTTTCCGCCTTGGCGGCTGACTTGGCGTAGCACAGCAGGCTGTCGTTATCGACGGGGAAGAAGCGCAGCGACGCATCGGACTGCAGCGCGGGGTTCTCGCGGCGGGCGCGGTTCACGCGTGCAATCAGGTCGGACAGCCCGTGCGGCGCTTCCAGGTTCCAGCGGCGGATCTGGTACTTCTCGCTGTCCAGGTATTCCTCGCTCCCGGGTTCACGCGGGGCCGCTTCGAGCAGTTCGAAGGCTGGCCCGTAGATGCCGTAGCTCGCCGCGAGCGTCGCGGCGAGCACTAGGCGCACGATGAAGGCCGGGCGTCCGCCGAACTGCAGATACTCGGTGAGGATGTCCGGGGTGTTCGGCCAGACGTTGGGCCTGAAGTATTCGCGCCCGGGACCCTGGGTGAACTCGGTGAAGTATTCAATCAGCTCGTGCTTCGCGTTGCGCCAGGCGAAGTAGGTGTAGGACTGCGTGAAGCCCAGCTTGGCGAGCCGATGCATGACTTTCGGGCGCGTAAACGCCTCGGCGAGGAAGATTGCCTCGGGGTACTCGCGCTTGATCTCGGCGATCGCCCATTCCCAGAACGGAAACGGCTTGGTGTGCGGATTGTCCACGCGGAAAATCCGCACGCCTTCGCCCGCCCAGAAGCGGATCACGCCAGCGAGTTCGTTCCACAGCGCGCGCCAGTCTTCCGATTCGAATTCGAACGGGAAGATGTCCTGGTACTTCTTGGGAGGGTTCTCGGCGTACTGTACCGAACCGTCGGGCCGCCAGCGGAACCACTCGGGATGCGCGCCCGCGTAGGGATGGTCGGGTGCGCACTGGAATGCAATGTCCATGGCGACCTCGATTCCGCACGCGCGCGCGCGTGTGATGAGCCGCCTGAAATCCTCCAGCGTTCCGAGTTCCGGATGCAACGCCGTGTGCCCGCCTTCGGCGGAGCCGATCGCCCACGGGCTGCCCGGGTCCCCCGGGCCGGCGCCGAGCGCGTTGTTCGCGCCCTTGCGGTTGACGCGTCCGATCGGGTGGATGGGAGGTAAGTACAGCACGTCGAATCCCATTCCCGCGATGTAGGGCAGGCGGGCCTCGCAGTCCCGCAGCGTGCCGTGCCGCCCCGCCTCGGACGATGCCGAGCGCGGGAACATTTCGTACCAGGCGGAAAAGCGCGCGCGCGCGCGGTCCACGACCAGCGGATATTCGACGGGGCAGGTGGTGGCGAAGCGCCGGTCCGGGTAGCGGCTGGCGACGGCGGCGAGTTTCTCGTCGAGTCCGAGTGTCCTGAGCGCCTGCGCGTCGGAGACGCTTCGCAACTCTGCGGCCCAGCTCTTCAGCCGCGTGCAGTCTGCCCCTTTTGCGCGCTGCGCCGCGCTTTCGATGAGGCCGGCGCCGACGAGCGACGCGACGCGCAGGTCCTCGGCCTCGACGCGCCGCGCGAAATCGTGGCGCCAGGAAAGAAAATGGTCCACCCACGCGGTGACCGTGTACCGGTAGCCGCCGACGGAATCCGCGACGAAGCTCGCGCGCCAACGGTCGCCGCCCAGCGGCGCCATCGGCGTTTCATGCCACGCCGGCTCGCCCTCGCGCCGCCACCGCAGCAGGCAGGCGATCGTATCGTGGCCATCGGTGAAACAGTCGGCCTCGACCACGACCTCATCGCCCGCGATACGCTTGGCCGCAAAACGCCCGCCGTCCACGCAGGGCGTGATGCGCTCGATCACGGCGCGCATGCGCCCATCGGTCACGTTCACTCCCGGCTCAGCCATGCGCCGCCTCCGTTCCGCAATGCCGAGCGCATACGCCATACCGCTGGTGTCGGACGGCATTCGCGGGCGGTCGCCTCATGCCGCCGCCTCGCATTTGAACATCACTACCGCCAGCGGTGGCAGCGTGATGGCGAGCGAGTGAAATCGCCCGTGCGCCGCGACCGGCGCGGCCTCTACGCCGCCGAGATTTCCCATGCCGCTGCCGCCATAGAGCGCAGCGTCGCTGTTGGCAATCTCGCGCCAGTAACCGCCGAAGGGTACCCCGACGAT